>JAYVKA010000636.1:0-21468 GCA_043768885.1 Planctomycetota bacterium | reverse complement strand
AAAAACCGACTTTTTCACTTCGCAAGGCATTCCCGGCATGATCCGCATTTATCCGTTCCGCGCATTGATGCCACCTCCGACCGACGCCGCGAAAATCGCCTGCGAACCGTATGACGTGATCAGCACCGAAGAGGCACGGGAAAGGTCTACAGGAAATCCGAAGAGTTTCCTGCATGTTGTCCGCTCTGAAATCGATTTGCCGGAAGACGCCGATCCTCACGCTGCCGCTGTCTACGATGTCGCCGCCAAAAATCTTCAGTCCATGATCGATTCGGGATTGTTGATCGAACAAGGTTCTCCGGCGATTTTCATTTACCGGCAGATCTGGCAGGGCCGCGAGCAATACGGAGTCGTCTGCTGTTGCGACGCTGCCCAGTACCGTTCCGGCCATATCAAGAAACACGAAAAGACCCGGCCCGACAAGGAAGACGACCGGACCCGGCACATGACAACCTGCAGTGCCCATGCCGAACCGGTCTTTCTGACGTTTCGTGACACCGATCAGATAGGCAAGTTAATCAAATCCGACTCGTCGGGAAAACCATCGATCGACTTCACCGCCAATGACGGAGTCAGCCACGCGGTCTGGCAAGTCGCCAATCCTCAGGCTTACGTTGACGCCTTTGCCGAACTTGACGCACTCTACATCGCTGATGGACACCACCGAACAGCCGGTGGAGAACGCGCTGCCACCGAACGCCAGCGGGACAATCCACAACATGCCGGCAATGAAGAGTACAACCGGATTCTGTCGGTGGCATTTCCAGCCAGCCATCTGCGCATCCTGGCCTACAATCGGATTGTCAAAGACATCGGAGAAATGTCCCGCGAAGAATTGATGACGAAACTCGGCTCGATCGGAAAACTCACTCCCATTGCCGACCCGGTTCCCAAAAAAGCTGGCTCCGTCTGCGTCTATGCCGGGGCTGGCTGGCATCTGCTCGAATTTCCGGCTGATTCGATCGACCAAACCGACCCTATCAATTCACTGGACGTATCGCTGCTACAATCGCGGGTACTGGAACCGGTCCTCGCGGTTGGCGACCCTCGTACCGACGCCCGCATCGGATTCGTCGGGGGAATTCGCGGCACCAAAGAACTGGAGAAACTGATCGATTCGGGCAAAGCCGGTGTCGCGTTTTCCATGTTCCCGACCAGCATCGAACAATTGCTGAATGTCAGTGACGCCGGCCAGATCATGCCTCCCAAATCGACATGGTTCGAGCCGAAACTTCGCAGCGGAATTTTTGTACATCGATTCGAAAAAATCTGAACCCCGACCAAACCTGATCCATGAAAATACTGATTGCAGACAAATTCCAGGCCAGCGGGATCGCTGAACTCAAGGCAATGGGTTGTGATGTCGTCTCGCAACCCGACACTTCGCCCGAGCAGATGGCGGCGGCCGTCACATCCGTCGATCCCGACATTTTGATTGTGCGCGGGACAAAGGTTCCTGGCGATGCGATCAAGGCTGGCCAAAAACTCGCATTGATTATCCGTGCCGGTGCGGGTTACGACAGCATCGATGTTGTCACGGCCAGCCAGTGCGGAATCTATGTCACCAATTGCCCAGGCAAAAACTCGGTCGCCGTCGCCGAAGTTGCCTGGGGACTAATCCTGGCTTGCGATCGGCGCATTCCCGACCAGACCGCAGACCTTCGCGCCGGGAAATGGAACAAGGCGGAGTATAGCAAGGCCCGCGGGCTCAAAGGCCGCACACTTGGAATCATCGGCACGGGCCAGATCGGGATGGAGATCGCCAGCCGCGGCAAGGCTTTTGGGATGGAAATCGTTTGCTGGAGTCGCAGCATGACAGCGGACAAAGCCGAGGCGCTGGAAATCGGCCATTGCGCGACGCTGGTTGAATTGGCCAAAGCCAGCGATGTCGTCAGTGTCAGCGTTGCCGCCAACAAGGAAACTGTAGGGATGATGAACGCCGATTTTTTTGCGGCAATGAAACCGGGTGCGTTTTTCATTAACACCAGTCGCGGCAGCGTTGTCGATCACGCCGCACTCGAAAAAGCGATCAACGAAAAAGGGGTTCGTGCTGGGCTCGACGTTTTCGGAGAGGAGCCTGGTGGCGGAACCGGCGACTTCTCTGATTCGATCGTAAAACTGCCCGGCGTTTTTGGAACACACCACGTTGGTGCTTCGACTGACCAGGCCCAGGACTCGATTGCCGGAGAAGCGGTCCGGATCGTGCAGCATTATCTGGCAACCGGCGAAGTCTGCAATTGCGTCAATCTGGCGGGAAAAACACCCGCCACGTCGCTGTTGACCGTTCGGCACCTCAACAAACCCGGCGTCCTGGCCCATGTTTTTGATGTGATCGACGAAGCCCAGACCAACGTGGAAGAAATGGAAAATATCATCTACGATGGAGCCCACGCGGCCTGTGCCCGGATCCAGTTGGACAGCGCCCTGAGTTCGGCACACATTGCCAAGATCAGGGAAAACCCAAACGTCCTGGCAGTCGATGCCAGCCAAATCGGATAACAACCGTGGCATGGGCTTCCAGCCTGTGATTGTCGGGAAATCAAAGGCTGGAAGCTTGTGTCACGCTCCGAACCCGCACCCAATAAACCAGACCATTCACCCCAAATAATCCCATGACCACCGCAGCCGCCACCGAACGCATTTTCAATTTCTCAGCTGGCCCCGCCACGTTGCCTGAATCCGTTATTGAACAGGCGCAAAAAGACCTGTGGGACATTGACGGGTCCGGCATCGGCATCATGGAGCACAGCCACCGGGGCAAAGTTTTCGACCGGGTGATCGACGAGGCCGAAGCCGACTGCCGCAAGATCGCCAACATCTCGGACGATTACGCCGTGCTGTTCCTGCAAGGGGGAGCCACGATGCAGTTCGGCCAGATCCCAATGAATTTTTTGCACGCCGGAAAAACCGCCGACTATCCCAACACCGGCGAGTGGACCACGAAGGCGATCAAGGACGCCAAAGTCTTTGGCAAAGTCAACGTGCCGTTTGACGGAACCGATTGCAACTTCAATCGCGTTCCGACCGATGCCGATATGGCTGGCAAGTTGACTGACGGCGCAGCCTATTTCCACTATTGCAGCAACAACACCATCTTCGGCACGCGATACACCAACCCGCCAAAAACTTCCGCCCCGATGATCTGCGATACGAGCAGTGAAATGTTCAGCCGCCCAATCGACATCAACGCGCATGCCTTGATTTACGCCGGAGCCCAAAAAAACCTTGGCCCGTCAGGTGTCACGTTGATTATCATTCGCAAAGATTTCGCCGCAACCACCAACCAGAACGTGATGGCGATGATGAATTATGGCAAACACATCGATGGTGGTTCGCGAATGAATACGCCGCCGACTTTCGGCATCTACATTATGGGCTTGGTCTTCAAATGGATTCTGTCCGAAGGAGGACTGGCCGCGATCGAAAAAACCAACTCGGCCAAGGCCAAACTGCTGTACGACGTCGTTGACAGGCATTCCGGTTTCTACTTCGGTCACAGCGAGAAACAGTGCCGCTCGCACATGAACGTCACCTTCCGCACGCCGACTCCGGAACTGGACGCTGCCCTTTTGAAAGCCGCCTCCGCACAGCGGATGGACGGTCTCAAAGGCCACCGCAGCACCGGGGGCATCCGGGCTTCAATCTACAACGCCTTCCCACTCGCCGGCTGTGAAACCCTCGCCGATTTGATGCACGACTTTGCAAAAAAGAACGGGTAACAGCTTGTCCTAATCGCATACCTGATCGATTGCGCAAGACTATGGAATTCATTTGGCCATCAGCCGAAGTCGTGCGCTCGCGCGCTATTTGAATGCTGAATTCACGACACTTCGACAAACGGCGGCAAGGGTGGTTGGAGCCCTGGATCAGGAAGAGATATCGGTTTGTCGAAATCCTCCGACGCAACTTCTTTCCGCACCTGCAACCACGACCACAACAGAATCAAATCCACCTGCGACAACACAAATGAAAACGCCAACCACGCGTCTGCAGGCAGTGCGAGTGTGATTGTCGCGATCGCACAAAAGTTAAACGCAACGATCCAGCTCTTCATTCTCCGCAGTCTTTGCTTCGGCGAAAACTTCAATGAACGTGCATCCACGATTCGCTGTAACCTGTGGGCTCCAATCCAAAACAGCAATGCAAACAAATGCACTCCGTAAATGCTTGCAATCACCGAAACCGTTCGGGCGGGCTGGATTCCAAAAAAACCAGCCACAATCGTCCAGCCAATCAACCACGTACCTGCGATCGTGAAAAAAACCGCCACATCGGAACTTCTTTGCGAAGCTGACCTTTCCGGGGCCGCCGAGAAAAACGGTTCTGGGTTTTCCAGTTTTCTGAACAGGATCGTCATGTAGAAAATCAACGGCACAAAGAACAATATGCCGGTTGCCAGTATCCAGCCGACCATGACGGCAAGTACCGGCAATGTGATTGGTGCCATCAGCCAGAATCGCAGATTCTGAAATTTTTGCGAGTTTCCGAAAACTCTTCGATACAGAAAAATCGGCAAGAAGAATACCCAAACAAATACGCTTTGAACCGGTACCAGGTCGCGCAATAGTGACTGACACTGTTGGTCGTTCGGATCAATTTCCAGGGCTCGGCGGCAATGTTGAATCGCATTTTTTCGGTCGCGAAAACCTGAGGCGTGAATCAAAGCCAGAAATTTGTGACTCAGGTGCGTTTCCGGAGCCGCAGCCAATTGTTGTTGCAAATCCAGTTGCTGTTGAGCCCTTGAAGCCCCTGATTTGCTGAACGCCCACCTCATGCCCGACTCGGAGTTCGCGATCGAAATGTCATCCGGCTTCATCGAGCGGGCCTGACGCAGCAACCGCAGTCCCGCATCCGGTTGATTCAATCGACATAGTGCAGTCCCTGCCAGCGCGTACCCTTCCGCCAGATTCGGAGCAACCTCGATCATTTTCCTGGCATGCCAATACGAGTGATCGTTGCGCCCGACCGTCGACCAGTAGTGAGCCGCCGCTTCATGGCTCCCTCCCCAACTGGCCCTCTTTTCCAGCAGAATCCGGGTTGAATTTCCGAGCTCCGCAGTTCGTCTCAGTCGCATTGAGGCAACTGCCAGAAAATAGTGAGCCTTCAAATCCTCCGGAAAACGCCCCAGAAAAACGCGGGAATGTCTGGCAAGTTGCTCCCAGTTCTGCGACTCAAATAATCTCTGCAACAATTCGCGTTGTTGAACGTGAGGGTCGATTTCCATGTCACTACGTTCGCGCCTCAGCACGTGTCAGAGACTGCCCTACGAAACAGTAGATCAGGATTCCGTATGTAAATGCAATCATCAACTGCATGATGACCATGTCACCCATCAACAAAAACACATTCAGGACGTACAGCAATCCGAACCCGACCGCGACCAGTATCGCCACAATCGTTGCCCACTGGGCGTCGGTGTTAAACGCTACCGACAATGGAATCGTCAGATAGATCGCGTGCAGAATCGGCAACAACGCATAGATCGGGTTGCCATAATGGAAAGCCAATCCGGCTCCCGAAACGATTCCAAACAGAATCGTCCCCGCAATCAGGTTCGAAGCCCACCGCTCCTTGCCCGACAACAGGTGCTTGCCGAAGGGATGAAAGCGCAAGAACGCGTTGAACAGTGGATGCATGATCCACGACATCATCACGAACAAGAGATAGAAGATCGAAATCGGAAAGACCCAGGGCTTCAGCGCAGGGTATCTGTCGGACAGGTTTCCAAGAACCTGCATTCCAAACCACAAACCGATGATCATCCCCCACTGAACCCGCGGGTCCAAACGGCTGATCCAGATCATTATCCGGTAAAAGTATCGAAAGAAAAAATTCGAGCTGTTCAAAGCCTGGATCATTCCGTGTCTGGCAAATTCGCTGGACGGCTCCAGCCGCAGCGCCTCGCGAAATGATTCCTGCGCCGAGCGATATTGCCCCTTTTGCAACAGTGCCCAACCACGGGTCGCATGGGCATCCGCCGAATCAGGATCCCGCCGGATCGCCGACTCGGACTCGGCCAGCGCATCGCCGACTCGCCCCAGCCGTTCCAACGCAACCACCCGAATCGCAGCGCACTTCTGGTCTTCCGGATCATGGCTCAAACCGGTCTCCGCAGCCTCCAAGGCCTCGCGCCATTTACGCTGTTTCGACAGTACGTGGGCTTTCACTCCGTGAAAGTCGGCAACGTTCGGCGCGATCGCAATCGCCTGGCCGATCGCTGCCAATGCTTGCTCATTCTGGTTTCTATAGTCCCAAACGAGCGACAGAATGTAATGCGAGAACGATTCATCAGGAGCCAAATGCACCGCCAGTTCGGCCTCGCGCGTCGCCTCGCGTAACTGGTCGCGGTCTTGAGCCAAACAAAGAGCCAGCCACGAATGGGCCCGCGCATTATCCGGCGATCCGGCCAACGCGAAATGGAGCAACTCGACAGCTTGCCCGAAGCGATGCTGGGAGATCAGCAGCTCCGCGCGGGTGATCGCAGCTTCAGGGTTCATTTCAATTTCAGGTATTTGAGAATGTCGTCGTAGGTTCCACCCTGATTGGCGTACAAAGCATGATTTCGGGCTGTCGAAAACCACTCGGTCGTGGTTGGACGTATCTGTTTCAAGGCGTTCAACAAATCGTTGGTTGATAAAGGCGTTGGCCGCCCGGTACGAATCGCTCCCTGCAGTTTTTCTTCGATCGAAAGATCCACAACGGCCATCAGATCCGCGCCTGAATAGTCGTTGGTCTTCGAAGCAACCTTTCTGTAATCGACCTTGTCAGCCGGTTTGTCTTTCATTAACAACTGCAGAATCTGCTCCCGAGCCCCGGTATCGGGGGGCGGAACAAACAACACGCGGTCAAACCTGCCCGGCCGGCGAAAAGCCCCATCGACATGCCACGGTGCATTCGTCGCGCCCAGAATCAAAAGCCCTTCGTTGTCACTTTGGACGCCATCCATCTCCGCCAGAAACTGGTTCACCAGGTGGCGACCGGCACTCTGCCGCATGTCGCTGCGGCTGGCACCCAGCGCATCGACTTCGTCAAAGAACAAAACGCAGGGCCGATGCCGACGGGCCTGCTGAAAAACTTCATGCAGGTTCCGCTCGCTGTTTCCCATCCACATGTCGAGCACATCGTTAATGCCAATCGACAAGAAATGGGCCTTCACTTCTCCGGCAGTTGCCCGTGCGATAAACGTTTTGCCGCAGCCCGGCGGACCGTAAAGCAGTATCCCGCCACCAACCTTCTTGCCGTAAGCGGCGAACATGTCAGCGTGCGTGATCGGGTAGATAATCTTGACCCGAATCTGTTCCTTGACCGAGTCCATCCCGCCGACATCTTCGAAAGTGATTTTCGGCCTCTCGATTTTGTCGATTGGCGATGCCGATTCGCTTCCAGCAGCAATCTGGCGAATTCGACCATCGACAACTTCATCTTCGGGATCCAGGCCATCTCCTGGATCAACTTCCCCTGCCCAGTCGTCGCGGATTCCCAGCAGGCTCGCGAAATCGCTGTCCGCCAGACTCTCATCGTATTCCACTGCCCGTTTGTATTCATCGACGGCCCGGCGAACGTCTCCAGAGCGATACAAAAGTTTCGCATGCAAAATCAAACCCGGCGCGTACAGGTTTTCCGGATTGACGATCGTCTCGACGATGGCCATCGCGTGCGAGTTTTTCCCCTGGCGATAAAAAATCTCGGCCAGCATCAACTGCAAATCGGGCCTTCCTGGATCATTCGCCAGTCGTTCGCGCAGAAACTGTTCCGCCTCGGCCACCCGGGTCAGATCCACCAGCGTCTTTACGTAATGTTTCAACAGGGCAAGATTATCCGGTGCCAACCGGACTGCTTCCCGCAGCGCGGCCAACGTCGCTTCCATATCACTCATTCATCTATTCCGATTGTTGGTTGGAAAACGCGTTTTTCGTTTAACCGTCAGCCGCAGGCGTACGTGCGAGTCCAAATCGTACGCCTGCGGCTGACGGTTAAACGAATTTGGCATTATCCCGATAGTCTGTTCTAAAACCCTTTTGCGTTTGCCGGATTATAGCTGGTCGGCAAACAATTCCTGAAACATCGCCTGATAATTTTCCAATAGCGATTCCGGCATCTGATCACCGTGATCGGCTCCGGGAATCACCAGTGTCCGGGACGGACCAGCCAGTGAATCGATGACCCTGTGCTGGTATTTCGCGGGTATCAGCCTATCCAGTTCCGACCGAACTATCAAACAGGGAATCTGACACTTGGCCGCATTCCGGACTGCGCTTAGTTCAGGCGAAATTACTCTAGCCAAATATCGTGCCGTCCCGGCATTCCACCAGTTGTAACGCCATCGTCCCGAAATCAACTCGCCGATCGAGAAAGGATTTCGCAACAGCAACCCGTCGGCTCCGCAGTTCGCCACACCATACAAAGCCCAAACGCAACCCAGACTGTTTCCGGCTACAAGAATTTTGGCTCCGGGACTGATCTCACGCACCGCATCCATTGCCGCACAAATCACGACTGGCATGGTTTCAAGCGATGGCCGTCCCTTACTCGTTCCATAACCGGGTGGGTTCACAGCCCAAACTCCATCAACGGATCCTTCCGGAAAAAATCCCGCCGGATGAACAGTCGTCCGTTCAGCCCGGCCCCCGGTTCCTGGAAATTTCAGGATCACCCAACGAGACTGATTCGCCGAAGATTCCGAACGTAAATCATGTCCCCACAGTTCGAATTTTCCCGTCGTGCCATGGAACTTGAATTCGACGCTGTGCCGAACGCGGTCTTCCGGATGAATCGACTGGGAAGTCGCCGAAAAGACAATTCGATCCAGCAATTTTCGGGCAATCTGCATGGTTTTGTTGATCGGCTATATTGAATTGGGCTGGTGCGAGTTGGGGATTATGATTCAAGGTCAGGGAACATGTCGGCCTTTTATTCAGACTTGATAATCACTCCTGGATTGGCTGTCGCGGCTTTTCTGCTGCTTCGTTTCGGCAATCGGCTGCTCGGCCTTGTTGGCCCTTCGCCCGAATTCGACGCCAAATGGCCACCGATCAACGAAGAGGAGTTTATCCGAAGATGTCGGTCAGGAGTCGATCGTGAAAAAGCCCTGCGAGTCCGACGAATAATTTCCGCCCAACTCGGCATCCCTTACGATCAAGTCTACCCCGAACAAAACTTCGTAAATGATCTCGGTTGTTAGAAACCATTTCTGAGATCGTGGCTTTGGCTTCCAGCCGAAGCATTTCTTGCCTCCGCTTCGGCTGGAAGCCAAAGCCACCGGCTATTGAACTGCCCTCAGATACTTTTCGCCGCGACACTTGAACCGATCTGTGGTTCAGCTATCGACTCAGAACCGGGTTTTCAATTCCTCGTACAACCAGTTCGTTGACCAACAATTCCGAAAATCTGGCATTGGCCTTGTTGTCGTTCATTGATCCGGATTGACGACTGGAAACGAACAAGACATACCTGTGATCACCAGGCCCTGTCGGTATTGACGCCGGACGCATTCCATCAATCGACACTTCGAATCGACTACGTTTTTTTGAAATGTTTACGAAGTGACCTTCGCGGTTGACATCCAAAGGCATCGGTTCCGAAGTTGCCGTAAACTTGCCTTCTTCTCCATCCAGACTACCCAATGAAGCGTGTCCATCCACAATTCGAATCGCCAGGCGGGGAGCGTTTTGATCCGTGATGACGCCTCCGAACTGGACATCAATCTGGTTGCTCTCAACATTTTCAATCGATGTTTCAAACGACCAGTCGTTCCAGGCGGGCAAATTGACTTGCATGACCCCAACTGTTCCCGAAACGTGAACCAGCCTTCCGTCGCGCGTCGCCCAACCACCTCCCCGTTGTGTCAGACCGGCCGTAATCATGTTTACGCCATCGAACAATCGGGCCTGGTTGCTGCCAACAACCAGTTCGACTTGTTCCGTTGTTCGGCCCGGGCGAAACAGAATCATTACCAATGCAACCAATGCGGCGACCGTCACAAAGATTGCCAGTGGCAACAGTTTCCGTCGAACACGATTTCGGGGAAGCATCAGCCTGTAGTCGCCAATGCTTTGTGTGCGGGCCAACTCCGCGTCACCAGCACCAGGACTTTTTCGACCTGGTGACAATTCCATTGCCCGATTGTCGGGATCCAGTAATTCCAGCAACGCCGAGTAATCACATGGGCGACTGGATGGATTCCGCGACATCAATCGGTTGATGATGCTGGTTGTCGCCGATTGCAGGTCGTTTCGGTAGTCCGCAATGTCAGGAATTTTGCCCTGAACTTTTTCGACAACGATCTGGTTCAGCGACAGTCCATCCCACGGCGGTTTGCCGGCCAGCATGTGGAACATCGTGGCCCCAAGAGCAAAAAAATCGGCCCGCGAATCAATTTCTTTTCCTTCAAACTGCTCCGGGGCCATATAGTGCGGACTGCCCAGCGCGGAATTGGATGACGTTAACCTGGCATTCACGGATTGAGCCGAACTCAGAAGGGCCAGCCCGAAATCAGTCAGCTTGGCCATCGGAACACCAGCCGGCACCGAATACCCTTCCGGCGCTTCGATCAACAGCACGTTGGCCGGCTTTACATCGCGGTGAACAACTCCTGCGTGACTGGCGTGCGCCAATCCAGATGCAATTTGTCGGGCAATTGCCATCGCCATCAATTCAGTCAACTGCCCCTGTCGTTCAATTAACTGGCCAAGATCCTTTCCTTCGACAAACTCCATCGCGAGGTAAAGATTTCCCTGGTGCCGTCCGAAATCGAGAGCGCTGACGATATTGGGATGAGCCAAACTGGCGATCGTTGCCGCTTCCTGCTCAAACCGCGAAATCAAAGTGCGGTCGGCCTGGCTGGCAAAGACGGTCTTCAGCGCTACCAGCCGCCCCAGGCTCTGCTGCCGCGCCTTGAACACGACTCCCATTCCGCCACGTCCAACCAGTTCCAGAATTTGATAGCCGGGAATCGTTTCCTTTTCTCCCAGCAACAATGCCACGACATCCACGTCGGCCGGCGATATCGAGCGATGTCGAGCGAGAACCGTCATGGGTGAGATGCTCGCAGAAACCGCTTCGGCCATCACCTCGGCGATCGACGCGTCGTCCAAAAACCCCAACACCCGAAGCGTCTCCTCAAACTTTCGGGTCCCCTGGTTTTGGTCGCTTTCATTCATGGATTGGTGCGATCAGATTTCGAAACCGTTGGGCCCGGCAGTATTTCGCAAGTCACTCGAACAAGAACCCTGCTGAAATTTCAAAAACGCGTATCAGTTTAGCTGTTTCAACTGTTCCAGAATCGTACCAAAACTCGGACGGTCGCCGGGGTCGCTGCCGACATATGAAAACCTGAGATTTCCGCCGGAATCAAGAATGAACGTCGAAGGCTTTGCCAACTGCCCGCGAATTTTCAAACGATCGACCACAGCCAGTCCCTGGTCGATGACTACCGGAAATGGAAATCCGTCCTTTTCCAGCGACGACTCCTTCAGCGCGTCCGCCTGAAGATCTTCCCATTTCACGCCGTCCGCCTCGTTCTCGACTGGAAACACCAAAACCAGATTCGCACCCTCAGCCTGAATTTTGTCATAGTCCATGGCCAAGTCATGGGCCTGGGTCGAACAAAATGGACAGATCGTCCCGATGTAACCGCGTGAAACAATCAGGACCAAGTGCTTTCCACCAGCCCACTCGGAAACGCTCTTCGAGTCACCGTTGGCATCGGTCAATTGAAGTGTACCAAAATCCTTGATCGGTACCGAATTCGCAATCGGCACTGACGTGCCAGTATCGTCAACTTCCGGATTGCACCCTGCGAATACACCGATGCAAACTGCCATGACGATCGATAAACAGATTGTGGTGCTCGTAGCACGCTTCACCCTACCCGGCTTTGAGTCGCTGCCGTCAATTGAAAACTGTGGCACGATACTGTCTCCCGATAATGATCGAATTCATTGCACCTGGCGAAGTACATACCCCTGAAATGTCTCTGCCAACCACCGCTCTATATTGTAGCGACATCGCGACGATCAATCCTGCGAGTCGTCAACGCACTTTTTTTGATGCCCCTGGTACTTGGCAGAAAAAAAGCCGGGGACAACGCCCGAATCGTCGGCAATGCAGGGAGTAAGGATACCCGGAATGTCGTACGTTGGACGGCCTCGTCCCTCGAATTGGCGATATTTCCGCGGACGCCGACGTCCATCGTACTCTTGTGCGTTAGTGAACCCGCTGGCCTGGAACGGCGCCGCTGTCGGGGCTGAGCAGAAATACTTCTGTGGCACCTCCGCCAGCTGCACAGACCATCCCCTCGCTCAAGCCGAATTTCATCTGACGCGGCTTCAGGTTGGCCACGACAACGACCAGTCGGCCTTCGAGTTTTTCCGGCTCGTAGGCAGCTTTGATCCCGGCAAATACAGTTCGCACTGTGTCGCCGCCAAGAGAAACGGTCAGCTTCAACAGCTTGCGGGCCTCTTCAACGTGCTCGGCGCGAATGATGCGAGCCACACGCAGATCGATTTTCACAAAGTCATCGATCGTACACTCTTGGGCCATCGGTTCGGCTTTGAGTGCTTCGTCGCTGTCGTTCCATTTGCTCGCTGCGGCCGCGGTTTCTTCCGTTGCAGGAACAGCGTTTTCGGCCAGGCTTTCGTCAATCATTTTTTGCAGCTCCACGGGATCGACCCGTTTCATCAAGTGTCGGAATTTTTTGATTGCGGTTCCAGTCAACGGTTTTTGCGACTGGTCCCACGAAACGATAGGGTCGTTCAATAAATCACTTGTATCAGCCGCAAGTTGAGGCAATACAGGTGACAGGTAGATCACAAGTTGGCGGAACAGATTCAGTGCAACCGTACAAACGTCTTGCAGTTCCTGGGCTTTGGCCGGGTCCTTTTTCAAATCCCACGGCCGGGCGTTTTCCACATACGGGTTCGACTGGTCAGCCAACTCGTTGATAATCCGGATCGCGCGCTGGTAATCGCAAGCTTCCCAAGCCTCCGCAATCTCGGTACCCCGCGCCGCTCCGGCAGCAAACAACCCGCCGTCATCCGGATAAACTTCGGACAGGCCGGTTGCTTCGACAAACTTTGCACTTCGACTGGCAATGTTGATGATTCGTCCAATCAAGTCGGCGTTGATCCGATTGGCGAATTCTTCCATGTTCAAATCGAGATCATCGACACGCGAACTGAGCTTCGACGCGTAGAAATACCGCAGCATCATCGGGTCGGCATGCTCCAGCCACTTCGCCGCGCCGATAAATGTTCCCTTGCTTTTCGACATCTTCTCACTGTTGACAGTCAGAAAACCGTGAATATGAATTTTCTCCGGCAAGCTGAACCCTGCTGTCTTCAACATCCCCGGCCAGAAGAGCGTGTGGAAATAGGTGATGTCTTTCCCCAGGAAATGGTGGATCTCAACTTCCGGGTTTTTCCACCAGTCGTCCAGCTTTTGTCCGTTTCGCTCACACCACTGCTGGGTTGATGCGATGTAGCCAACCGGTGCGTCGAACCAGACGTACCAATAGTTGCCCGGCGAATCGGGGATCTCAAATCCAAAGTAGGGAGCTGGTCGAGAGATGTCCCAGTCCTTCAATTCCTGTCGGCCGTCCTTTGAGTTTGGATCGCCCAGGAAATGGCCGCGCAAATAGTTGGCGATTTCCCTTTGCAGATGTTCGCCGTTTTGAGTCCACTCTTCCAGAAAATCATGCAACTGTTCCAGTTGAATAAACAGGTGCGGAGCCGAGCGGATTTCCGGCCGGGTACCGCTGAGCGTGCTGACCGGATTGATCAATTCGGCTGGAGTGTAAGTCTCCCCGCAGTTGCTGCAGTTGTCTCCCGGCTGGTCGGCTGTTTTGCACTTCGGACAAGTCCCCCGCACAAACCGGTCAGCCAGAAAGGTACCCGCCGTCGTGTCGAACAATTGCTGCACGTCACGTTCAATGACCAGCCCCGCCTGACGAATCGCCGCCCAGATTTCGCCGCAAATTTTCCGGTTCTCGTCGCTGTGCGTGCTTCCGTAGTTGTCAAAGCTGACCTGGAACCCGGTAAAATCCTGCTCGTGTTCGGCTTGGCTGCGCGCGATCAGCTCCTGCTCGGTGATCCCTTCCTTTCCCGCCCGAATCATAATCGCCGTGCCGTGCGTATCGTCGGCGCAAACAAACAGGACATTGTGCCCGCGCAGCCGCTGAAACCGCACCCAGATGTCGGTTTGAATATACTCAACCAGGTGCCCGATATGGATCGGCCCGTTGGCATAAGGCAATGCCGCCGTGACCAGCAGTCGACGTTGTTTCATAATGTCTGTGATAAAAAAATTCCCTGTTTCTTGTTCCAGGGCGCCAGCCCTGGGAACACAATGCCCTGGAGGCTCCGCCTCCCGAACCAATACACAGCAGGCAGAGCCTGCATTGCAGTGCGTTCCAGGGCGAAGCCCTGGAACGAGTGGAGCTATTATGCGAGCCACATTCTAAAGCCAATCAACCCCATTCCGAAGGGTACCCGTGACGACCATTGACTCGTACAACATCATCGACCCTGACAGCGTTTTTTCCCCAGGACTCGTTTTCTTTCCCGAAATCATTCGCGAAAACATCCGGCAATCGATCTCGTTGTGCGGCGGACCCGACAGAATTCGCCCCCATTTCAAAACGCACAAGACAGCCGAAATCGCCCGAATTCAAATCGATGCGGGCATCACCCGTCACAAATGCGCGACGATCGCCGAAGCAGAAATTCTTGCCTCGGCCGGCGTACCCGACATTCTGATCGCATATCAAATGCTCGGTCCGAACATTCGACGCATCGCACAACTGATAGAGCGATTTCCCGCCGTCCGGTTCGCGACCCTGATCGACCACGTCGATGCCGTCGATCCGCTGGCCCATCAAATGGCCCAATCAGGACAAACGCTCGACGTTATGCTCGACCTGAACACCGGAATGGACCGCACTGGCACTCCCTTATCCAGCCAATCGATCGAGCTTTACGAAATGATTTCTACGACGCCCGGTCTCCGAGCCGCAGGGTTGCACTGGTACGACGGGCATCATCACCAGCCCGATCGCGATGAACGCCAGCAACAAGTTCTGGCTGGCTGGGGCCAGTTCACCAGTTTTCGAGACAAGATTGTGATGTCCGGCCTGGAAGTCCCGGAGATCGTTTCAAGCGGCACCGGCTCTTTCGACATTCTGGCGGAAACCGGCGAGCCCAGCCTCCGCGTCAGCCCGGGCACAACGACGCTGTTCGATGCCGTCTCAATGCGCGATTTCCCCGAACTACCATTCCGTCCCGCCGCGATGGTCCTGACTCGCGTGATCAGCCACCCCGGCCTGAACCTCCTAACAATTGATCTCGGTCACAAATCGATCTCAGCCGACAAGCCACTAAAAATCCGAGCCCAGTTCTCCGCACTGCCCGATGCTCGGCTGATCATGCAACACGAAGAGCACGGCGTGATCGAAACCAACCAGGCTCACAAATTCAATCTCGGCGACCACCTCCTTGCCATCCCCGGCCACGTCTGCCCCACAGTCGCCTTGCACCAATTCGCCACAACCATCGAAAGCGGAAAAATCACCGGCCATTGGCAAATCGCCGCGCGGAACCGGGTGGTTACAATGTAGGCCGATACCGGCCCAGAAGTCCGATTACAGATTCGCGAGGGCACAGCGATCCTGAATTGCAGATCCAATACTGAATTGAACCTGCTTGTTTTTCCTGTTTCTGCGTGACTCTGTGTGAGCCCGCTTCAGAAACCTACCAGGACGAAAGAGACAAGCACTATTTTCTTCTTGCGATCACAAACAATATCGATCCCATCAGAACGAAGCTGAGGACACCGAACAGTTGAAAGCCAACATGGCTGGCATTGGCGTCGGCGACGCCAAGCATTTTTGCAAAACCGCCGGCCAGGTTTCCGATCGATTCTTCCAGACTGATTCGCTTCAGGAACGCTGTAACCTGTTCGTTGACCGACAGTAGCGCCACTGCGACACCGGCCAACGCCCCTCCGGCGACCAGTCCCGTTGCGAACAGACTTCCCTTGCTAAGTTCATCTTCGGCAGAGTGTTCTGCTGTACCGGTTTTCTGACCCCGATTTCGCAGATGATCGGCGACGCCTCTAAGCACTCCGCCCACAAAGATTGGCAGGGTTGTCGCCAGTGGCAAATACAGTCCGACGGCGAAAGACAACGACTTGATCCCGCATAACTCCATCGTGACGGCGATGAAACAACCCGCCAACACAAATTGCCAATCGAGATTGAACGACAACAGGCCCTTGATCAACGTCGCCATCAACGTCGCCTGTGGCGCGTTGTACTTTTCACCGATCGCGTGTTGAACGCCATTGGCGAGCATCTCCGCTGATGGTGTGTCGAGGAATTTGACTGTGAACCCGATGACAAGTGACGAAACAACTACGCCGATAAACAGGGCCAGCTGTTGATAGCGCGGCGTGGCCCCGACCAGGTAGCCGGTTTTCAGGTCCTGGCTGGTGGCTCCGGCATTGGCGGCCGCGATACAAACCATGCTGCCAACGACGAGAGCCATCGGCTCGTAGACGGTTCCAGTCCATCCAATCCCGATAAAGACCAGTGCCGTCCCCATGATCGTGGCGATTGTCATTCCGGAAATGGGGCTGTTGGACGACCCGATAATTCCGACGATCCGGCTGGCTACTGTCACAAAAAAGAATCCAAAGACAATTACCAGACCGCCGATCATCAGCTTGTTGAAAACACTTTCGCCAGGTATCCCGGGCAGGATTCCCATCAACGCGACCAATCCAAGGCTTCCCAGCACGACCACCAGAATCGACAAGTCGTTTTCGGTCCGAACACGGTTTTTTTGGCCACCACCCATTAACGAACGAGCGGCTTCGAGAAATGATGACAAAATGGTTGGCAACGTTTTCAACAGGGTGATGAAACCGGCCGCGGCAACTGCCCCGGCACCGATCTGCCGAATGTAGGCGCGATAGATTGCTTCGGCCGAATCGGCAAACTGTTTCGTGGTTTCGTCCCAGCCAAATTTCGAAGGCAACATCCCCAGCTTTACCAGTTGAGCCGCGATGACTTCCTGGGGCACAAGCGTCGCAAGGAGCGGCGTCAAACAAAACGCCGCGAGGACTCCGCCCGCAACCAGAATTCCGGCGATTTTGGGGCCGATGATATAGCCAACGCCGAGATATTCGGGCGTGATTTCACCGGCCACCGAAGCGGAAGGCATATACTTGTTGGTCAGGCTGGTTACGTATCGGGGAGTCTCGCAAATCACATGCAGGACTTTTTGCAAAATGGCATAGGTGACAGCAATTCCCAGTCCATAGAACGCCGTGCGGGCAAAACTGCCACCCTTTTCGCCCGCGATCAAAACCTGGGCACAAGCTGTCCCTTCCGGATACGGCAGCGAATCGTGCTCATCGACAATCAGCGGCTTCCGTAACGGAATCATCATCAACGTTCCGAGGATACCGCCAAAAATGGCGATCATCATGATCGTGCCGACTTCGAAGTACGAAGCACCCACTCCGCCGCTGAGAAAAATGAAGGCCGGCAAAGTGAACACAACACCGGCTGCAACACTTTCACCTGCCGAACCACAGGTCTGAATAATGTTGTTTTCCAGAATGGTGGTCCGCAAAAACCGCTTGCCAATCGAAATCGCCAAGACAGCAATCGGTATCGAAGCCGAGACGGTCAGGCCGGCCTTGAGTGCGAGATAGACTGTCGAGGCACCAAACAAGACGCCGAAAATCGAGCCAAGCAGAATGGCCTTGAGAGTAAACTCGGGTACGGAATTGTCACTGGCGGCAATGTAGGGACGAAAAGCCTTGTTTTCAGCCGGCACTGTTTTCTTTGACTCTGCCATCGCCATCTGCCCGTTTGGTTCGGAGTGATTATCGGTTGATTCCGTCGGACTCAAATTGTCACACCCGATTCAGAACTTCGCAACTACCAGCTCAGGCGACGAAGACCTGGAAAAGTTTGACGATTTGCCTGACCAACGGGCACAAATCGCTGCGTGAAGATCCAAACCAAATCGAGCGGGCGAACAAAATTCGACATTGCTACACTGATCAAATGCCAGACCAGCCTTGGCCGCACTGTCATTGCGAGTTGCGTGGCATTCCCGGAAAAAACGCATTGGTGCGCTTTCGATAGACGGCGTACTCCGGGCGCCGGTCGGTGATAGTGCTTTCCAGGAGCGTTACGCCAGAGACTTTCATCAACAATACTGACATCAGCAGCGGACTGAATACCGTCCACCCTGCTCCGCCGGCCAAGGCAACAAGATACATTCCCCACCAGATGCAGAAGTCCCCAAAATAGTTGGGGTGGCGAGTGAATCGCCAAAGTCCCGAATCGAGCACTTTGCCTTTGTTCGATGGATCCGCTTTGAATCGGGCCAGTTGCCAATCGCCAACGGTTTCAAAAAACAAACCTGTCGTCCAAACCAGGGCACCCAACATGTCCAGCCAGCCAATGGGATTGTCTGCTTGAATTGAGCCAGCAACTTGCAGCGGGCAAGCAACGATCCACATGATCGCACCTTGCAGCAAAAATACGGTAAGCAGACTGACCCACCAGAACCGCTTTTCGTGCTTTTCCCGCATCGCCACATACCGTCGGTCCTCCCCATGCCCCCAGTTCCGCCAAAGCAAAAACAGCGATAGCCGGATTCCCCAAACTGTTGTCATCCCAACCAGCAACCAGACGCGAATTGTTGCAGGAGCGTTGAGCAGTGCGACCAACCACGCCGTCATCACAAAACCCATTCCCCAAAACGGATCGACGATACTGGCGTCGCGGCGAATCAGGCTGATGATCCACATCACCACCATGGAGAGCATGATCGCGACAAGTGAAATGAGGAGAGTTTGAATCATTGGGGGTTCTTGTAGTCGTTGATCGCTCCGAGGCTGTGAATTTATCAACGTGGCACAGGCTTCCAGCCTGTGTGAGCATGAAAAACACAGGCTGGAAGCCGATGCCACGTCAGGTCGCGATTAACGCCCTTGTTCCAGCAAATAATGCGACACGAACCATTCGTCGCCGCCGTCATAGCCAAACAACTCTGAACAGGCCAGGAAAAACATCCGCCAGCGATTCAGCCAGCGGTGCGCGTTTCGATAGCCATAGGCTGATTTCAAGACCGGCATGACTGCGGCGCGATTGGCATCGAGTTTGGCCAACCAAGCGTCTGCTGTTCTCTGGTAATGTCGCCCGTTCCATTTCCATTGGTTCGCGACGTTCAAGTCCCGACTAAAACTCTGCAGCAGGTTTTCACTGGGCATGATCCCGCCAGTAAAAAAATATCGCCCCATCCAGTTCGCAGCCCCGTCGGTTTCAAACGGATAAGCCAGCTCGCGATGACAAAAGATGTGAATGAACAACTTTCCTGTCGGCTTCATCCAGCCAGAAATCCGATTCAACAACAACTCGTAATTCCGCATGTGTTCGAACATTTCGACCGAAACAACCCGATCAAACGTTGCGGGGGAAATCCCGAAATTCGTCGGATCAAACTGGTTCATGTCCGCCGTGATGACCCGTAAATTCTTCAGTCCTCGTGCCGCCGCAGTGGCTTCGATGTATTTTCGTTGCGGAGTCGAATTGGAAACGGCCGTGATTTGGCTTTGCCGGTATTTTTCCGCCATCCACAACGAAAGCGATCCCCACCCGCAACCCAGTTCCAGAATCTGCTGGCCGTCGGCTAATTGAGCCCTTTCGCAAGTGATTTGCAACGACGCTTCTTCGGCTTGAAACAGAGTCGTCGAATCGTCCGGCCAATAACAGCAACTGTATTTCCGACGGGTTCCCAGAGTTTCCGCGAAAAATTCGGGAGGAACTTCATAGTGTTGTTCATTGGCTTTCTCGGGAACTGGCGCAACCGGACCGGTCTTCATCGATTCAATGAAATTTGCCGTTGCGTCCGGTCCATCATTTCGGACTTGCCGAAGCCTTTCCACACACAAACGCCGAATCGCTCCGCGAGTAATCACATCGGGAACCAGTCCCAACTCAACAGCTTCAATTCCGAATCCAAAGGCACTCATGAACACACTCCCGTTTCGCACACTGCATCGTTGTTGTCCCAGGCTTCGTCATGGGGAACAGAATTCGAGAGCTTTTCGTTTGCCGCAGCCCGCTGGCCTATCCGGAGCGGATCGCGACGGCATTGAGGCTTGTCGAACTGGATCTGCATCACGCCGATATGCCGTTCTTCAAATGCCGCTTCGCAGTAACACAGATAGTACGTCCACAACCGGATAAACTCGTTTGAGTACCCGAGTCCACGAACTTCGTCCAGCCGCTCGACAAAACTCTTTCGCCAATGCCGAAGCGTTTCCGCGTAATGCGGCGCAAAATCTTCGGCATGAACAAACCTCAGATCCGAAGTTTTGCCAACCGATTTCAGAATCGCCGCCATCGACGGCAAACAGCCACCCGGAAAGATGTAACGCTGGATAAAATCGACGTTCTGTGTGTATAGCGCGTACCGGCGTTCCGGCATCACAATCGCCTGAACCACCATCGATCCGTCGGGTTTCAGCAGCTCACTACACTTTCGAAAATAGGTGTCCAGATAGCGATGCCCAACGGCTTCGATCATTTCAATCGAGACCAGTTTGTCGAATCGCCCCTCAAGGTCGCGATAGTCCTGCTTCAGCAGACTGACGCGGTTTCCCAGACCCATCGCGTTTACACGACCCTGCGTGGCATCGTACTGCTCCTGCGAAATCGTCGTCGTCGTTACACGACAGCCATATTCCGATGCAGCATGAACTGCCATTCCGCCCCAGCCGCTGCCGATTTCGACCAGGTGGTCATCAGGATTCAGGTCCAGTTTGCGACAACAGCGGTCGATTTTTTCAACCGAAGCATCGTACAGTGTCGAATCAGGCGAAGTAAAAATCCCACTGGAATAGGCCAAGGTCTCGTCCAGCCACAATCGAAAAAAATCGTTTCCCAGATCGTAGTGGGCACCGATATTTTTCCTGCTTCCCGAGGGTGTGTTGTCCCGTAACCAATGAAACATCCGGTGAGTCATCCCGGCGATTCGGGCCAGTCCGCGATCGAGGGCATGGTACGTGTCGGTGTTGCGAATAAAGATTCGAAAGAGCGATGTCAGGTTGTCGCAATCCCAGTCACCCCGGACATAGGTTTCGGCCACGGAAAGTTTGCCACCCAGGACTGCCTCGCGAAAGAATCGCGGCCCGTGAACACGAATTGAACAGTGCAAATCAGCGCCCTCACCAAAACGGGTGACTCCGTGCGAATCGTCAAAAGCGATCTCACCACGAGTCAGCCCCTTCAATCGCCGTGTCAGCAGCGACCGGGCCATCCGGTCGATCAAGCCGATCGGACGAGCAGTGCGTGTTTCAGTAGCAGCCTGCGAACTCATTGGATCAACTCCTGGACGTCCAAAAAAAGTCTCTAAACAAATTTCTCAATACAAGCCCGAAGCGCAAGCGAGT
>JAYVKA010000635.1:0-2512 GCA_043768885.1 Planctomycetota bacterium | reverse complement strand
GTCAGGACAGGTTTGTGTCGCCGGAGTTGACTGTTGAAAATCGGAACGACCCAATTGTCTGCCTGCAACATTTCCGCTGCACATCCCGCATTGCGGGTTTCATCGCGGTCCCACAACCGGGTCGCACCCAACTGGTTAAAAAAGACTGTGGCGCAAAACGCAACGACTGCGGCCAGGTGCCACCAGCGAAAAAGAGGGCTTCGAGCTTGATTTGAGGACTTCTCTAACATTAGTCAAATTGCATTCTTTTTGTGTTTGTATCGCCGGAGAATGAAAGTAGCTCAGAGTCCAAAGAAAATCAGGGTAGAGGGCCGCCGTGTCTTTGCTTCATTGGCCTGAATAACCGTTCGGATTTTTCTTGTGCCATTTCCAGGCAGTCTCAACGACCTTTCTGATGTCTGTGTAGACCGGCTTCCAGTTCAGTGACTTCATCGCTGCCGACGCATCCGCTACCAGCTCAGGCGGATCTCCGGCCCGACGCTCGCCTTCGACGACGGGAATTGAATGGCCAGTCACGGCGCGACATGTCTCAACGACTTCGAGCACACTGTTTCCAATGCCTGTCCCCAGATTCAGTTTGATACCGTGCCCGGGTTGAATTCGCTCCAATGCTGCGAGGTGGGCCCGGCCAAGATCATCAACATGGACATAATCGCGAATGCAGGTTCCATCAGGCGTCGGCCAGTCGTTTCCGAAAACCGTAACATGCTTTCGTTGCCCCAGCGCGACCTGCAATACGATCGGTATCAAATGCGACTCCGGATCGTGATGCTCACCAATATCGCCATCGGGGCTCGCTCCACAAGCATTGAAATACCGCAAGGCCGCATAGCCAAACCCGTAGGCAGCCGCGTAGTCCGCCAACGCATGCTCGAAAACCAGCTTCGTAAACCCGTACGGATTGACCGGCTTTTGTGATTCATTCTCGTTGATGGGAACACGTTCGGGCTCACCATAAGTCGCGCAGGTGCTCGAAAAAACAAACCGCCGAACTCCAGCCACACGCATCGATTCCAACAATGAAAGGGCCGCCACAACATTGTTGTCATAATATTTGGCCGGATCGACGACCGACTCTCCGACCAGCGCACAGGCAGCAAAGTGCATGACCGAATCAATCTTGTGCTCCCGCAAGATGCCCTCGACCAGTTTGCGGTCGCGCATGTCCCCTTCGTAAAACTTTCCAGCTGTAACCGCCTGACGAAACCCGGTCGTCAGGTTGTCCAGTACAACGACCTGATGTCCACTTCGATCGAGCAAACGAACCATATGAGATCCGATATAGCCTGCCCCTCCGACGACGAGGACGTTCATGAATCATGCCTTGGGAAGTTGCGGTGATGAATGATGATGACTGGCAGGGTATCAGGCGGCTTTGCGGACTGGACTGTGCTCAGCCGGCACGAGGCTTTGAAGCGTCCGCGTCGCGTTCTGTCTGGAAAACCACTCGCCTGACCAGGCACTGGCGGTTCGATGATAGTAATCATAGTAGAGTTCCATTTCCCGAATCGCCGCCGGCAACTCGGTTTGGTCGAAGATCGACAGTCCAACTTGCCCGATCGCCAAATCCACCGCACGCTTGTCGAGCATGGTGATGCTCAGGTTTTGAATACTCGCACACGCATCATGAAAAGCGTTAGTGATGCGAATCTGGCAGTCGGCCTTGCCGGTTTTCAGCCGAAAAAACACGGCTACCGACTGGATTCCTGGTCGATGACCAGCGACTACCGAAACGGTCCGATTCGATTTGTCAAAGAGTTTTTCAACCCGGCAATAGGTCCCGGTATTGGTGGGATGATGCCATTGAAACTGAATAACCACTCCGCCTTCGTCTGGATTGACGTCAAAGGAAAACTCCGCCGGATGCCGTTCATGATCGAACGTCAAAACGCCGCCAGGGTGAGGCAAGTTGTGTGAAGGGAAACGAATCTCATCCCGTTCCAGTTTTCGCAACGACAACGGACCATGGGCCAGCGAAATCGCTCGGTCCGTCCGGTACTCTTCCAGTTCATCGGCCAACCATGTTCCGGCCGAAACAATCACTGGTTTGCCGCAACTCAGCAGTTCGCACATGACCCCTGCCCGGCGGGCATAGTAGGCCGTTTGGTCGTACATCAACAATCCGATATCGGCCGAATCAACCAGTTTGCGATAGCTCTCAGCGGGCAACGGATGAGGTTGCACGACGATGGGCGCATCGGGTCGGTCCTCCCAGGAAATCGGCCAGCGCCCGAGGGCAATCTTTTGCCTTTGAAACCAGGGCCGCCTGGGAGCCTGCAAAATGAACTGCAACTTTCCTGTTTCCAGGTAATCAGCCCCGAGCTCGTTCAACAGGTTGGTCAAGTATTGGGTTTGAGCCTTTTCCCGACGAACCGTGCCGGGCATTACGACGCGCAATGGCCTCTTCTTTTCCGACCGATGATCGTTCGCGTCACTGGCATTCCCGGAACGTATCTTCGACATGTCGGCAACGGCGTTTCCCCGAGGCCGAAACCCTTCATCAATCGGCCAG
>JAYVKA010000634.1:0-10942 GCA_043768885.1 Planctomycetota bacterium | reverse complement strand
ACGTCCATCGTACGAGGATTGGAAAAGTACTTGCAAAATTTTGGACACTATCACTTTTTGGAGAATAGAAATGAAAACAGTATTTGTTTTGACGACTATCAGTTTGCTCTCAACCGGCCTTTTGGCAGGGAATTGGTTCACAGTTCAGGAACCGGCTCAGGCTGCCGGTGTATTGTCGGGATTTTACTCGGTTCAGGCTGCTGAACCGGCACAACAAACTTATCTCCATTTCGGTCTAGGCGAACAGCCGAACGAGAGTCAGGACGCGGTCAATACTGCGTTGAATGCCTTGAAGAGTGCCGAGGACGATGCTGCGAAAAGGACTGCAGAAAGCGATTTGAGAAAAGCATTGGAGGCGGATTACGACGCCCGGCTGGAGGGTTACGAAAAACACCTCGACCAACTCGAAACGGAACTGGCGAAAATGCGGGACCAGCTGCAAAAGAGGAAGATGGCCAAATCCGAAATGGTTGCCCTTCGCATGCAGGTGTTGCAAGCCGAAGCCGACGATTTGGGCTGGCCAAGCCCGGTTGGGTCTCGCGGGGGAAACAGTTTTTTCCGCTCCACCACAGCAACGTCAGGGGCTTGGGCCAGTGAAATTGTTCCGCCGGCCATGTATCCGTATACAACAGGCGCCGCTCCATTGGCTCCAAAAACTCCAGTGGCTCCAACTGCTCCAGCCGCCTCAGCCGGTCCTCGCACTGGTGACCGATAGTCCTGCAATCTGTTGTTCTGGCGCAACGTAGCCGAAACCAATAACCCCTGCCGGGCAATTGTGATGTCCCATCCGATCGGGACCTTGCGATTTGCCCGGCTTTTTTGTTTGGAAAAGTCCTCTCGCAGAAAACTGCAACGCAAGGGAGCTTGTTGCCGTCCCCGAGTTGACGGGCGGAGGCATGGCAACGATTTCGCGATGCGAAAACGGAATGTTGCTTCAGAATGAATCCGCGGTTCGGGCCAGCTCCAGGCAAACCAAACAGCAGATTTTTCCGTTTTTGTTTTGGCTCGCCGGTTTCTATTCGGTTTGGGTTGTTCTGGTTGCCAGTCGCGATTTATGGCCTGTGTTTGCAGGCCACTGGCAAACTTCGGTAGCAATGAAGTTTTGATCGTTGATTGCGAAACTGCTGGGCACCATTACTTTGGTTGTTCCGGTCACCCGACTCGTTGGGTCGAAAACTGGCGTGCAAGACGGATTCGAATCCGGCTTAATCAGATGAACTGGTTGATCAGGTTTTCGAGCATTTCCTGGCGGCCACTGGTATTGGGAGTGGGCTTGTCGAGACCGAGTACGTATTGCTCGATCGATTCAAAATCGTGTTGGCCCTTTTCCATTTCTGCACCCATGCCGCTGTCCCAGGTTGAGTAGCGCTGTTTGCGAAACTCCTCCAGTCGTCCGTCGGCGCGAATGGCGGCGGCGATTCGAAGGCCCCTCGCAAAGGCGTCCATTCCTCCCACGTGAGCGTGGAACAAATCGATTGGGTCGATGCTTTCGCGGCGGACTTTGGCGTCGAAGTTGACTCCGCCTGGCGCGACACCGCCGTACTTGAGCAACATCAACATGACTTCTGTCGTGAGATAGATGTCGGTCGGGAACTGGTCGGTGTCCCAGCCCAACAACAGGTCGCCGGTGTTCGCGTCGATGGAGCCGAGACATCCCTGGCTGCCAGCTGAATCGAGCTCGTGCATCATCGTATGGCCAGCCAGTGTGGCGTGGTTGGTTTCGATGTTCAACTTGAAATGATCGATCAAATCGTAGGCCCGGAGAAAATTGAGACAGGCCGCGACGTCCGAATCGTATTGGTGTTTGGTCGGTTCTTTTGGTTTCGGTTCGATCAGGAATGTGCCCGTGAAGCCAATTGTTTTTGCGTAATCTACCGCCATATTCAGGAACCGGCCAAAGTGATCCAGTTCCCGTTTCATGTCGGTGTTCCAGAGATTCTGGTAGCCTTCGCGTCCGCCCCAAAAAACGTAATTCTCTCCCCCCAGTTCCAGGGTTACGTCGAGGGCTTTTTTCACCTGGGCTGCGGCAAAGGCATAGACGTCGGCGATGCAGCTGGTTGCCGCTCCGTGCATGTATCGCGGATGGGAGAACAGGTTGGCCGTGCCCCACAGCAGTTTGATTCCGGTTCGTTTTTGCTCTTCCTTGAGCACCGCGACGATCGCATCGAGGTTTCTGTTGGTTTCGGCAAGGGTCGTGCCTTCGGGTGCAATATCGCGGTCGTGAAAGGCGTAAAACCCGACGCCGAGTTTTTCCATGAAGTCGAAAGCGACCCGTACCCGCCGTTTGGCATTGTCGAGTGAATCGGTTCCATCGTCCCAGGGTCGCAGCAGCGTTGGTGCTCCGAAGGGATCGCTTCCGGTTCCGCGAAAGGTGTGCCAATAGACGACGCTGAATCGCAGGTGCTCCCGCATGGTGAGCCCTTCGATTTTTTCGTCGGCGTTGTACCAGCGAAACGCGAGCGGGTTGCGCGACTCGGGGCCTTCGTACTGGATCGGGTCGATATCTTCGAAATATCTGGTCATGAAACCGTCTGTTTGGCAGTTACTTTGGATCGAGTCAATGTTTCGGATTTCGAATCAGAGTTCGGCAAGTTCGTCGGTCGACTGGCTCCAAATTTTCGGAGCAACCAATCTCCAAGTCTTGGCGAAATCTGACCCAGGGCAAAAGCCAGCCGCGCCCAATTGGGCCGAACCAGCTCCGATTTTCGCCGCTCGATGCAGCGCAAAATATCAGTGGCGAGCCGTTCCGGGTTCAAGCCGCGAAGCTTTACGCCCGCGCCAGGTTTGGCCGCCAGCGGAGAAAGCCCCTGGCTTTGTGTGATGTATCTTTGGCCAGCATCGTCGCGCTGGATCGGGCCGGGGCAGACCAGCAGCACATGAATTGCCGGGTCGAGTTCCATTCGCAACTGATGTGTATAGGCGGCCAAGGCAGATTTGCTGGTACTGTAGGGAGCCATGAACGGCCAGGCGGTCTTGGCGGCCAGCGATGCGATATTCACGATCGAGCCGCCCTGTTTTCGAATTTGGTCAGCGGCAGCTTGCGTGCAGTTAATCGCCGAAACGACGTTCGTTCGAAACGCATCGACGTAGTCGTCCGCTGTCGCAGTCCGGATGTCATGCCTGGAGGAAACACCGACGTTGTTGACCAGCACGTCGAGATGGCCAAACCGATCAATCAATTGTTCGATCGCCTGTGCGGCTTCAACCATATCGCACACATCGGCGGAGATTCCATAGGCCTGGCAGCCTGACGTTTGAAGCTGTTCAACGACCTCCATTAATCGCTGGGAGTTTCTCGCAATGATTCCGATGCGGGCACCCCGGGCGGCAAACTGGCGGACAATTTCCAGTCCCAATCCGGATGATCCGCCAGTCACAATTGCGACTTTGTCCTTCCAGAATTTGGTCGCAGAGTTGGTCATTTGGACGGTAACTAAAAGGAGTCAATGTTTTGACGCAATTGCGATTGCTGGCTGAAGCGCCTTCGACGATTGTATCACCGGTCAGGTTTTCGGCATGCACAACTGGAACCGGCAAAAAATTCGGGATCGCATTTGGAAAACTTTACCGATTGCGTAAAGTTTTCCGGCCCGAATGCCGATTGAGAGTTTAGCAAACAGGGGGGGCAGTGGAAATCTGACGATCGAAAGTCGGGAAACCTGCCATGAAGTTTGAGAATCGTTTGACAAGTTGTTCTGCAACGGGCCTGTTGGGTCTGGCTGTTTTGCTGTCGTCAGGCTGCGCGACTTTGCCCAGCTTTGGGGGCAGAGCCCCGGTAAAGACTGAACAAAAATACTCGCCCGACGCCGACATGTATGTCGTCGATATTCACCCGGCCCACGGTCAACCTACACGATGGGAAGGTCCGATCCTCAAAGGGATGACCGTCCAATCGGCTCTGGAAGCCTCAGGTGCACTCGGCAAAATCCGAAATGCGGATGTCGAGGTGATTCGGCCCGTACCCGAAAACGGCACGGTCCTCCGGATGCCAGCGGATCTTCAGCCCAACAAGCGTCTGGTCAAATACGAGCAGGACTACGCAATCCTGCCCGGCGACCGAATCGTCGTAAAACCGGCCCAAACTCAAAACGCCCTGGAAAAATTGTTGGGCAACCTCAAGTAGGCGAACGCGCTACTTGAAAAACCTCTTTGCCCCTACCGCATCCAGGTAGCGGTTCATTTCCTGTTTGACTTTGGGTGCCAGAATTACCAAACCGATCATGTTTGGAAAGACCAGCGCCAGAATCATGGCATCCGAAAATTTGATGACCGCGTTCAATTTGGCTGATGCTCCAATCACAACGAACGCGAGAAACAAAAGCTTAAAGATCAAATCCGAGGCTTTTGATTTTCCGAAAAGGTATTTCCAGGATTGCAGTCCGTAATACGACCACGAGATCATGGTCGAAAATGCGAACAGCACAATTGCCAAAGTCAAAACGTATGGAAACCAGGAAATGTGTTGGGCAAAGGCCGCCGAGGTCAGCCCGACTCCGCCAAGAACGCCCGATCCGTCATTCAATATTACATTGTTGCTCGCGTCCAGATTTCCATACTTGAACGATTCTCCACCGTCGATGTTGAAAAAGACAATGACCAGAGCGGTCATTGTGCAAATGACGACGGTATCGATAAACGGTTCGAGCAACGCCACAATTCCTTCTGATGCAGGGTATCGCGTTTTGACTGCCGAGTGAGCGATCGCGGCCGACCCGGCACCGGCTTCGTTGGAAAAGCAGGCTCGCTGAAAACCAACCAGCAACACTCCCAGCATTCCGCCCAAGGCAGCATCCGGATTAAATGCACCATTTACGATTTGGCCAAAAGCAGTACCAACGTGTTCGAAATTCAGCACGATCACGACAATACAAGACACGATGTACAGAATCGCCATGAACGGCACGATTTTTTCCGTAACGCTTGCGATCCGTTTGATGCCCCCAATGATCACGACTCCGACCAGGAGAGCCATCACAAGTCCCATGATGAAACCTGAGCTTCCTCCGGTGAACCCAAATGTGGCCCCGATTTGTTGTGCTGCCTGGTTGGACTGAAAAGCGTTGCCTCCTCCGAACGATGCACCGACGCAAAGAATTGCAAAGAGAACTGCGAGGACTTTTCCAAAACCACCCAGTCCAATGCTCGCAAGTCCCTTTTGAAGGTAGTACATCGGCCCGCCGTAAACCGTTCCTTCGGGGCCCACATCGCGATACTTGACGCCCAGCGTACACTCGACAAATTTGGTTGACATTCCCAGCAATCCGCAAACGATCATCCAAAATGTTGCGCCTGGACCACCGACTGCAATGGCAACTGCGACTCCACCGATGTTGCCAAGTCCAACGGTTCCTGAAACAGCGGTGGCCAGGGCTTGAAAATGACTGACTTCGCCGTGATGGCCTTCGTCACGAATGGTCCGTTTTACGTCTCCTGCCACGACATTAACCGTGTCCGTCGTCACTGCTTCTGCGGCCTGTTCCACGTCTTCGTATTTTCCGCGCACGACATTGATCGCCAGCGGAAACCGCCGAATGTTCACAAAGGCAAAATAGAAAGTGAAAAATGTCGCGCCCAATACCAGCATTGCCAATACGATTGGAATCTGCAGGTCTTCGCCCAGAAAAGGAACTTTGGTCAACACAAGACCTTCCCACCAATCCGCGATCGGCGCAAACGCGGCATCAATTTTGTCATCCAGGCCTTGATCGGCGGCTGGTGCCGCGACTGGGGCAGCTGATGGTGCCTGGGCCTGGATGGGATTCGCGAAGGGTGTTCCGGGAAACAAAAAGGTGAGAACCACCAGGATTGCGGAGGTCGGAAATAGGTTCATTTTGGTCCAGTCGTGGAATAGCGCAGAGGAATTGTTGAACGGCGAAATTCGGTCGAATCACATGACGAATCACATTGGCTGGACAAAATTTGCCAGCTTTGTGGCCAGCAGTATAGCAAGCATTTTTGCCGCATCTAACCACCTCTGACCACCATTTTTCGGAGTTTTTGGGTGAAATCGCCTCTCCCTTGCCAGTCCACTCAACTCAATCCCAGTTCCAATGCCTGTTCTGCCCATTGTATTTACACATATTTCACTGTAAAAATTGTTTATTGCCAGCACTGGTTGCCTGGACGAGTCCTTAGGTCCACCACAGATATGCAGAATATTAACGAAAACGACCGAGTTTTGCTTCGGATCCTTCGGGATTCGGGGCATCTGTCCGTTCCGCAATTGTGTGAAAAACTGGACGTGACGGCGACCGCAGTACGGCAAAAGCTGGATCGATTGGGGGCCGCCTCGCTGTTGAATCGGATCGAAGTCCGCAACGGTGTCGGTCGTCCGTCGTTTCAGTACGCAATCACTCCGGAAGGAACAAGAACGTTGGGGACCAGCCAAGCTGAGTTCGCCGATGTCGTTTGGGATGAGTTGCTGCAAATCGAAGACGAAAAGATTCGCACGCAGTTGATCGCCCGAATTTCCGAACGGATGGCTTCTGGTTTCCTTTTGGCGAACGCGGACGGTTTGCAAAGACCATTGAGCGAACGCCTGGAAGCAGTCGCCGAAGAATTGCGGAATCGCAATATGCCTGTCACCGTTGTAGCGGACGAAGAACGCGGGTTGCCGGTGTTGAGATTTACCGGTTGTCCTTATCCGGATCTTTCGGAAAAAGGACACGACATCTGCGAAATGGAAACAAAAATGCTCAGCCGCATGGCTGGGCACTCGATGCAACTGGCCGAGTGCCGTTGTCATGCAAGCGATGGGGCGTGCACCTATGTCCCGATTAACAAATAAAACAAATCAGACTGGTTGGGCACTACGAAACGGCCCGGCCGAATTTTTTTCAAAAGAGAATTGGAAATGATCGATACCCTCGAAGTAAAAAACCTGCACGTTGAAATCGAAGGCAAGCCGATTCTGCGTGGCGTAAACCTGACCATTCGCCGTGGCGAAACGCATGCCCTAATGGGACCGAACGGTTCGGGCAAAAGCACTTTGGGCCTGGTGATCATGGGGCATCCGGGTTACGAAGTGACCGACGGAGACATCTTGCTGAACGGCGAGAGCCTGCTGGAAATGGGTGCCGACGAGCGGGCCCGGGCTGGCGTATTCATGGCTTTTCAGCGTCCGATGGCGATTCCCGGCGTGAAGTTGGCTGATTTCCTTCGCCACGCAACGACCAATGTTCGCAATCCGGAACGAAAAGAAGGCGAAGAGCTGATGCCGATGCGTGAGTTCCGCAAGGAACTGAAAGATCGTATGGCCCAGCTGCAAATGGACAGCGAATTTGCCCGCCGATACGTCAACGACGGTTTTTCCGGTGGCGAAATGAAGCGGGCCGAGATTCTGCAACTGGCGATGCTGCAACCCCGTTTTGCAATTCTCGACGAGACCGACAGCGGACTGGACGCCGATGCTGTGCGTTTGGCCAGCCAGAGTATCGCCGAGATCGGTGGCAAAGAGATGGGGCTGCTGATCATCACTCACCACGACAAATTGCTGATTCACAATCCACCTGATTACACGCACGTGATTTTGGGCGGCAAAATTGTTGAGACGGGTGGCAAAGAACTGGCGGACGAGTTGCACACCCAGGGCTACGACCGAATTCGCAAGCAGTATCCGGATCTTGCGGCGGTAAATGACGCGGTCAGAGCGGAAAAAACGGCAGCAGCAGTTTAGAAACATCACTCCGGTCACCCCACCGGAATTTGAACAACTACCTCCATTACGGACGCAATGATATGGCTACCGACATCACTCAAGATGAAGCGATCGGTGAAATCAACAAATACAATTTCCGCACCGTGTCACCAGCGGTGTTCAAGGCCCGCAAGGGAATCGACGCGGGAATCGTGGCTCAGATTTCGGAAATGAAAAACGAACCTGGCTGGATGCGTGATTTCCGCCTGAAAGCGTTTGAGATTTTCGAATCGAAGCCGATGCCGACCTGGGGCGGCGATATTTCGCTCGATTTTCAGGACATCTACTACTATCTGAAACCGACCGACAAACAGGGAAAGACCTGGGACGAAGTTCCTCAGGAAATCAAGGACACTTTCGAGAAACTTGGGATTCCCGAAGCCGAACGGAAGTATCTTTCGGGTGTGAAGGCCCAATTCGAAAGCGAAGTCGTCTACGGTTCGCTGAAACAGGATCTGACCGACAAAGGGGTGATCTTTACAGATACCGACACAGCAGTTCGCGAGCATTCGGAACTGTTGCGGGAGTATTTTGGAAAAATTATCCCCTCCGAAGACAACAAGTTCGCGGCACTGAATTCGGCGGTTTGGTCGGGCGGTTCGTTTATCTATGTGCCGAAGGGCGTGAAAATCGAATTCCCGCTTCAGGCCTATTTCCGCATCAACGCGGAAAACATGGGGCAGTTCGAGCGAACGCTTATCATCGTTGATGAAGGGGCGCAGGTGCATTACGTCGAAGGCTGTACGGCTCCGATGTATACCAGCGAAAGTCTCCACTCGGCAGTCGTTGAAGTGATCGTGAAAAAAGGCGGACGCTGCCGTTACACGACCATTCAAAACTGGGCGAATAATATCTACAACCTCGTAACCAAGCGAGCCTTTGCCTATCAGGACTCGGTCATGGAATGGGTCGATGGCAACCTGGGGAGTCGTTTGACCATGAAGTACCCGGCCGTTTACATGATGGAACCGGGTGCACGCGGCGAGATTTTATCGATCGCGTTTTCGGGAAAAGGCCAACATCAGGACGCCGGAGCCAAACTGGTTCACGCCGCTCCGAACACGACTGGCCAGATTATCTCGAAGAGCATTTCGAAAAACGGCGGCCGCAGCAGCTATCGCGGTTTGGCCCGGGTCGAAAAAGGTGCGACCAATTCCAAATGCAGCGTCGTTTGCGATGCCCTGATTCTGGACCCGCAAAGCCGCAGCGATACTTATCCATACATCGAGATTATGGAAAAGGACGTCAGCGTCGGACACGAGGCGAGCGTTTCTCGTATCGGCGAAGAACAGTTGTTTTATCTGATGAGCCGCGGGCTGAGCGAAACCGAAGCGAGCACGATGATCGTCAACGGCTTTATCGAGCCGCTGGTCAAGGAGTTGCCGATGGAATATGCCGTCGAGCTGAATCGGCTGATTCAGTTGCAGATGGAAGGCTCGGTGGGATAGCGGGAAAGCGGGTAGCAGGCAGGAGGTTTGCGCGTAAGTCAGCAGGGCAGGATCGCTGCCTTGTGAGTGGAACTTGGAATTTTGTAATCAGAAACGAACGAATGATATCGACAACGATCAAGTCCAGTGGTTTTGACCAGGCGAACTACGACCGAAATCTCGACCAGATCAGTGAGCCGGATTGGGCTCGTGATTTGCGAGAGCGGTCCTGGGAAGCCTTTCAGAGTCTTTCGTGGCCCAGCCAAAAAGACGAAGAGTGGATGCGGACCGATGTTCGCGGATTGCGGCTGGACCAGTTTCAGATTCAATCGCCTTCGGCTGAAACGGAATTGCCGACCGCGTTGTTGGCAGATGGGGTCGAGCTTGCTGGTCGAACAGCCAGCCTTGATGGCCAATCGTGTTTGGTCGAACTCGATGTTGGACTTCAGAAAAAGGGTGTTCTGTTTGGTTCACTTCCGGAGATGCTGAATCAGCACGGCGATCGGCTGAAACCATATTTGATGAACCGCAATTTCGATTCGGGATACGACCGGTTCGCGGCATTGCACGGTGCGTTTTGGAACTCCGGGACGGTGCTGTTTGTGCCTCGCGGAGTCAACATCGAACGGCCTTTGCATGTGTTGACGGGCATGACAGACGGCGGAGTCGATCTCTCGCATTTGCTGGTTGTTTTGGAAGACGGTGCCGAGGCGACTCTGCTGACCGAAATGGCAAGTCCGAGCGAAAAAGCCGGTGGTTTTCATTGCGGTGCAGCAGGAATGATGGTCGGAAATGGGTCGCATCTGCGAGTTGTGACGCTGCAGAACTGGGGCAAAGGAGTCTGGAATTTCGGACATCAAAAAGCGATCGTCGGAAAAGACGCTTCGATTCAATGGACGGTTGGCGCGCTTGGTTCGCGGCTATCAAAATTGAACCAACATGTGGAACTGGTCGGCGAGGGCGCGGACAGTCGTGTCAACGGCGTGATGTTCACCGAAGACAAACAGCATCAGTCGCTGCACACTTTGCAACACCATCGGGCACCTAACTGCCACAGCGATTTTCTGTACAAGGCGGCTTTGCAGGACCGGTCCCGGACTGTTTGGCGAGGAATGATCAAAGTCGATAAAGGGGCACACAAAACCGACGGCTACCAGCGCAACGACAATCTGTTGTTGTCGACTGCAGCCCGGGCTGATTCGATCCCTGGATTGGAAATCGAAGCCGACGATGTTCGCTGCACACACGGCAGCACCAGCGGCCGGGTCGATGAAGAATTGATTTTCTACGCTTGTGCCCGTGGTTTCACACGAACCGAAGCGATTCAAATGATCGTGACCGGATTCTTTCAGCAGGTGTTTGACCGCGTTACGATTGAATCGGTTCGGGAAGCACTGGCCTTGGCGATTGCCCGACGGATTCGGGATTACGAGTAGGTCGTATTCGTTGCCTGGATGGCTCGTGTTTATGACGGGAGGCGGAGCCTCAGTTGCATTGTGTTCCCACTCGGAGCATGGGAACAATTTACGGTACAGATCTTGCGTTGTAGAGATTCCCCATGAGTGATTCGAAGAGTAAGGGTTTTCAGTTGCCCAAGCCGGGTGCCGAGCACAATTTGCTGGAGCCGTTTGTTGGGAAATTTCGGGCGGATGTGGAATTGTTCATGGGTCCTGGTGATCCGCAAAAGTCGTCGGGAATGATGACCAACTCCTGGCAGGTGGATGGGCTGTATCTGCATCAGGATTACGTCGGCGATCCGGCGCCGCCGCCCTTTTCGGCCTTTGTCGGGCGCGGATATTGGGGTTACGACTTCGGCAAG
>JAYVKA010000633.1:0-2155 GCA_043768885.1 Planctomycetota bacterium | reverse complement strand
AAAAATGTTCGCTTCGGAATCTGCCAGCACATCGCCATTCAGTTGAATTTTCTGCCGGTGCGTGTTGTCGAGAATTCCGGCCAGCAGCAACAGGATCGTCGTCTTACCGCTCCCGGATGGGCCCGAAATCACCGCCATCGACTGGGACAACTGGAACCGGGCGTCCAGTACAAATCCGTTGGAGTAGTGGTGTTCGCATTGAAATGTCAGATTCACTTCGGCAAGTCCAGTCGTTCAATTCCTGCGATCACGAGACACTCGTTTGATGTTTCTGGTCCAGCCAGTTTCCAGCAATCAAGGCCATTGCCGAGACTACCACGGACACTCCAACCAGTGTCCAAACACCAGCACCGCCACCCGGCACTTGGAGTTGATCATAGATGAACAATGGGATGGTCTGCGTTTGCCCAGGAATGTTTCCGGCAATCATAATCGTGGCACCAAACTCACCAAGTGCCCGTGCGAAAGCCAACAACGAACCAGCTATGATTCCATTCATCGAAAGTGGCAACGTGATTCGTCGAAAAACATGCCAGGGGGAATCACCCAGCGACGCCGCAGCCTGTTCCAGTTTTCGGTCCACACCAGCGATCGCCACCCGGGTCGCCCTTACGAACAACGGAAATGCGACCACCGCCGATGCCAACGCCGCCCCTTTCCAGTCGAACACCAACGGCAAACCCAACCAGTTCTCCAGCCAACCTCCCAGCCATCCGTTCCGGCCAAACAATACGAGCAACAGATAACCGGTTACGACCGGCGGCATCACCAGCGGGAGATTGACAACGGTGTCGATCAGCCATTTTCCAAAGAAATTCTTCTTCGCCAACAACCACGCCACAGCGATCCCTGGCCCGGTCAGCAATATCACTGCCAGCGCAGCAACCTGCACGCTTAGCAAGATCGCATCAAGTTCCGCTTTGCCCATCGCCAACCTGGCCCTAACTCCCGACACTGCTATCAGGACTCACAAATTAATTTTCCGTACACAAAACTTCCCGACTGGCATCGTCTTTCAGCTTGCGCAAGGTGTCAATCAGAGTCTGTCGATAACAGAAAACCCTGCCGTTCCAGAATCCTGGCAGCAGCTTCCGAACTAAACCAGTCGTACATTTTTCTGGCCGGCTCAGCCGATGCGCCTTCCCGATTCAACAGCACCAGCCAATACTCCACCGGATCATGCGATTTCGAATCGATATCCAGGACAACTGTTACGGTCGAAGCGACTTCGACATCCGTTCGATAGACAATCCCGGCATCGACTTCATCCAACTCGACCCAACGCAAAACCTGCCTCACATCCTGCCCGATAATCAAGCGGTTGTTTTGAACCAGACCGTCCAGCACCCCCGCAGATGCCAAAGCTTGTCTCGCATATTTTCCGGCAGGCACTTCTGGCCCGGCGATTCCAAGTCGCAATTTCGGGTTTTCGAACCACGCCGCCAAAGTTTCCAACTCTGTCGAACTGCCCGGCGGGGAAACCAGCACAAGGGTGTTTCCCGCGACGACCTTTTTCTCAGCCTCCGGAAACTGGTCCGTAATCGCCTTGGCCCATTCGCCATTGGCAGAAAGGAACAAGTCCGCGTTAGCGCCTGATTGAATCTGCTGGGCCAAACTGCTCGAAGCCCCGGTGCTGATATCAAACTCGGCTGCTGATGCCAGCCCGCACTCCGCAACCATTTCGTCGAGGCATTCGCGCAAACTTGCCGCTGCCAGAATCGTGACCCTGGACTTACTGGCGGAAGAATCACCATTTTGCTTCTGACAGCCAACAATTCCGGCCAACAAAACGACAAAGGCCAGGCAAGCAGTCCACACCAAATATTTCATGTTGCTTCCGACTCCGCGGCAGCTTGTGGTTTGAATTCCAGACTCAACCAACGATCAACTGGCAACAGAAACCAAAACACGAGCAGCCAGTTGAAATGAAAACCGAACATCGTGAACGTCCCGAGAACTCCCGTATAGAAGCCAATCAGTCCCAACCCGACGATGTAACGTGGCCATCGACCGAGGATGCAAAAAATACTGGCACACTCAATCGCCAGTGAACCCGTCTGCATGATACTTGCGACGGTACGGCTGGACATGATTGGCCAGGCCAAGGGGCTATTCGTCTCGCCAAACAGGCTCATCCACAACTGCAAACTTGTCC
>JAYVKA010000632.1:0-7053 GCA_043768885.1 Planctomycetota bacterium | reverse complement strand
GCGCGGCATGGATGGAAATGTCCAGTTTGCGATGACCGATTTTGCCGACCCGACTCCGCAAATTCGCGGAATTCAAAAACAGCTGATCACCTACGATCGGGGCGACGGAGTTCAGTTGTCGGCGACAATGTATCTGCCTCCGGACTGGAAACCCGGCAAACGCTTGCCCATGCTGGTGTGGGCATATCCGGTTGAGTTCAATGATGCAGCGACCGCCGGTCAAATTACGACCAGCCCATCCCGTTTTGTGCGTATTTCCGGGCTCAGCCATCTGGCCCTGGTCCTCGAAGGCTATGCCGTGATGGACAATGCGACGATGCCCGTGATCGGCGATCCGGAAACGATGAACGACACTTTCATCGAACAGATTGTTGCTGCCGCCCAGGCAGCGATCGACAAGGCGGTCGATATGGGTGTCGCCGACCGGGACCGCGTGGCTGTCGGCGGACACAGTTATGGCGCCTTCATGACCGCGAACCTGCTGGCCCATTGCAAACTCTTCCGGGCCGGGGTGGCGCGCAGCGGTGCTTACAACCGGACATTGACGCCGTTTGGATTTCAGTCCGAACGCCGGCCTTACTGGGAAGCACGCGACGTCTACGAAAAAGTTTCACCATTCACGTGGGCCAACCAGATTCAGGATCCGTTGTTGTTGGTTCACGGTGAGAACGACAACAACCCGGGAACGTTTCCGATTCAGTCCGAGCGAATGTATCAGGCAGTGAAGGGCTACGGCGGAACGGTACGGTTGGTGATGTTGCCGAAAGAGAGTCACGGTTATCGCGCACGCGAATCGGTACTGCATACTCACGCGGAAACTTTGGACTGGTTGAACCGGTTTGTTCGCGATGCATCGCCGAGAAACCCAGTGCCTGCTGCCCCCGCGAGTCAGATTCAAAACTGATTGCTGACAAGGCCGTTTTGGAATTTTCTGTCCATCGGACAATGAAGACCGGGCCAGCGTCGCCCAGCAGGAAATGCTGGCGGCGCGTTTCGTTTCCTTTCCACCCCTGGTGACGGTGAGTGCGCATTTGCCCGTTAATTCGCGGGTATTTTTGCGGCCCGAAAAAGAAACCGAAAATTTGCCGGTTCGGAACAAATCAATCTTGACCGGTTTTTTTCAATCCAATAACCTGCCCCCTCACCTAAGAAATCAGGTCGAACGCAAAAGAACAAATCAAGGAAATATTCGGATTGTGTTGCGGGTTGAAAACTGGTATTTCCATAATCAACCGATCAAATTGCAAATCGACAAGGATGTCACTTTTGTAATTTGAGCAAAACAATCTGTTGGATTCGGTCATACATGGATGTGTGACCGATGACGAACCAATCGCTCTCGTTGTCAGTTTGGAATCCTTAGCCCCCCTGGGATCCACGTTGGCCGAGAGCTTTTTTATGCGCTGACGGAAAATTGCGAGGCATGCGTCGGGCAAGAGCGCGCAGCGCGGCAAAAACTCCCGGAAAAAAGAAACGGCGGAGATGGAGTTAACGGTTGCTGCCGGCTAACTGTTCTTGCCGGTTCGTGATCAGGGCGAGCAGTTTTTTCTGCGGGCTGCAGAATTTTTCGATTCCCTCTTCCATCAGAACCGATTCCATCCTTTCGAAATCAATGTTGCCCAGGATCTCGTCAGTAACTGCCTGATCGAGAGGGCGATTGACCATCGCCTCAAACGCGACGCCGCTGTTGGCAATCGCTTCGTTCGTTTCGGGCGGATTCGTTTGAATGTCGCTGCCGGCAAACGCTGCAACGTATTTCCATGGTGCGTCTTCCGGCTTCTTCGTCCCTGTGCTGGCAAAAACGATGTGCTGATCGAGTGGCAGGTCCAATGGCTTCCAGAATTCGTGATTCGCCCTCCAGATTTGTTTGGCGTTCAGAATTCCGACTTGTCCCTGTGCCGCTGGCGACAACGACGAAACGTGTTTCCCGGTGTATACGTCGATTCGCGATACAAAAATGCTGTAAACCGACTTGAGCGATTTCTGACGGCCTGTTCGGACTGCCGCATTCCAAATCGCGTCACGAGCAACGTTGTACTGGCGCATCGAAAAGACGAGCGTCACGTTCAGCGGAATTCCCAGTTCAGTCAATGGGCCCAACGCGGCCAATCCGGCTGGAGTGGCCGGAACCTTGATCATCCGGTTCGGCTGATCCAGAGACCACTTGCGTCCCAGTTCCACATACGACTCCACCCGCTCGTCCAGGCTCATGCCATTCGTTTCGTCTTCCAACAGCGGATCGAGTTCAAAACTGACATATCCGTCGTTGCCCACACTCGATTCAAACACGTCCCGAAAAACCTTTTGAGCGTCTCCAACCAATTGATCGGTTAAAGCCCAGGCGATTTCGGACGCATTCAATCCTTGAGCCGCAAAACCGGACAACAGGTCATCAAACCGCCCGGTCGAAATCAGGTCGGAAACGATAACCGGGTTGCTCGTCGCTCCAGTTGCTCCGAGGTCGGCAAAAGTTCGCACAAGGTCGGGGTCGATACTGTCCAACCAAAGGCGCGTACCAGAACCAATCAACGATTTGAGGGGATGCATAATCTCAGGATGGTTGAAGGACATTTTCAGACTCAGGACAGCATGCCGGTCACCGGCTCGATCTCGCGAATTTCGTCTGTCAGATACGTGTAGTTCTCTGACATGCACTCGAAAAAGTTCAACAGATTCTCACCGACTTCGTGAGTCACCAGCCCTCCACTGACGGCGTTGTCAACACTTCGGCGGAAATTCTCGTTCATCGAAGGCCAATCGTGATGAACATGCTCCAGCACTTCCCGCAATGTCGAACCGTAAATCAGTTTCGATCCGTTCATCGGGTCGTCGGCATCGACTGTCAGAATATGGAACTTGCCCATCAGGTTGTGGTCATCGCTCAGCGATTCCTGATAAGCACCGACCATAAAGATTCCGATGTAATACGGTTTGTCATTCAATGCATGCAGCGGCAACCATCGCTGCTGACCCGCAGCACCGACAAAGCAGTCCAGTTTGCCGTCCGAATCGCACGTCATGTCGCCGAGAATTCCATTGCGGCTAGGCCGTTCCGTCAAGCGATGGATCGGCATGACCGGGAACAACTGTCCCAATGCCCACGCGTCGGGCAAGGCCTGAAACAGCGAAAAGTTTGCGAAATAGGTGTCAGCGAGGGCAAATCGGAGGTCGTCCAGCTCTTTCGGAACGAACTCCAGATCTTCCAGATAGTCGTTGATCTTCAGGCAGATCGCCCAACCCATCGACTCGGCCATCGCCCGCTGTTCGATCGACATGTTGCCGTTGGCAAACATTTGCAGCGCCATCTCGACGGCTGTTTGGGCGTCGTGATAACTCTCCAGCACATTCTTGACCGACAATTCCTTCAGGATGCCGTGCAGCTCGGCCAGCGGCGGAATCTCCATGTCCGCATCGTCCATCGTGTCCGGCAACGACTGGGCCACGTGCGTCTGTGTTGTTCCAACGATGGGCACGACCAGCATGCTGTGGTGAGCCACCAGGGCCCGGCCACTTTCACTGTAAATCTTTGGATGCGAAACTTCTTCCTGATCGCAAACCGTCTGAATGTAATAGACAACGTCGTTCGCGTATTCCTGCAGCGTGTAATTCATGCTGCTCGGTTCCTGGTTCCGGTTCCCCGTATAATCAACGGCCAAACCGCCACCAACATCCAGAATCTGCAGCGGAACACCATGTTGGACCAGGTGCGCGTAGATCCTGGTCGCCTCGATAATCGAAGCCTTGATCTTGCGGACATTCGTGATCTGGCTGCCTGGATGGAAGTGCAGCAGATGCACGCAATCGATGTACTTTTGCTCCCTCAGGTCCGACACAGCCTTCATCAGTTCCGGAACGGACAAACCAAACTTGCTCCGCGAACCGCCGGAACTTTGCCAATGCCCTGCCCCCCGCGCCGACAACTTCACGCGAATGCCCAGCTTCGGCCGAACACCCAGTCGCTTTGCCGTATCGATAATTAACTGAAGTTCGTTTGGCTTTTCGATGACAATCGTCATGTTGCGGCCCATCATCGTCGCCCGAAGAGCCATCTCGACCACAGCCAGGTCCTTGAATCCGTTGCACAGCAAGGGCGTTTCGTTATCGGACATGGCGATGACGGCCAGCAATTCTGCTTTGCTCCCCGCCTCGACTCCACCGTGATACTGGCGGCCAGAATCAATTGCGGCCCGGACCACTTCCAGGTGCTGGTTCACCTTTACCGGAAAGATGCAGGAATACGTGCCGTTGAAGCCGAAATTACGGATCGCAGTCCGAAACGCCTCGTTCAATTGCGTCATTCGGCGGCCGATCAGCCCCGGAAACCGCACCAGAATCGGCGGTGCGACGCCGTTGTTGGCATAGTGTTGGACCAGTTCCGCGATTCGGATCGGCGCGTTGGTCCCCTCGACTGGATTGGCAACGACATATCCCTTGTCGTCGATTTCAAAAAACCCTTCTCCCCATCGTTCGATGCTATACAATTCGCAGGCGTCTTCGGGCGTCCAGGCGTTTTCGATTTTGTCCAGCATTTCACCTCTTTCAGAGCGTTGCCTCGCGTGGGCGAGTATTCTTGCGGCGGTCGGGAGCGGAACATCCAATGGCAACAGAATCTGCCGATGTCCGCAGGAAAATTTTTCAGCGTGAAGTATACCAGTTTTTGCCGGTTGCGAAGAGTTGCCGAAAAATTTTCAGGCAAAGAGTTGTGGAAAAGTTTCGAGGTGGATTCCAGCCCGTTTGAAGCCGTTTGGTGTGAGTAGAAAACCTCAGGAGTCGATACCGGCCCGGAAAACTCCCTTCAGCGTTCGAGCGATCCCATGGAAGCGTGGTTGATGAAGTGACTGTCGGCGAGAGTTTACCGAAAATAAGGCCGTTTGATGCCACCCGATCGGAGCAAGATGATTCCACAACTGACTTGGCATTCGAATCAGGGAAAACTCTTTGACCCACCCGATGTCGAAAAGAGATCGGCCGAGTTGGGGATGAGAGGCAGTTTTTTTCGGCAACAGTGGGAGACGTCAGGCCCCGGGCAATTGTTTTCGATTTGCCAGTCGTTGCGGCTGGACAGTCCTCGTCCCATCAACATTCGATTGACCGTTCCCGGCCAGATCCCAACCGCCGCCACGATTGACGAACAAAATTGTCTTTGCGACGCGATGTTGCATGATCTCGATTCACGGTTGTCCGAAATGATGCGGTTGACGTGGGTGATCGCCGGGTGTTTGGTCCTTCAAAGTCGAGCCGACACGGACGAAATCGATTCAGACAATAACGTATCGGCAACCGCCAGGTTTTCAACCGGTTTGCACGCCGCAAGTTTGACTCTGAAATCCGGACTGGATATTGGCGTACTGAATGGCGACTCGCCCAGCCTCATTGCGCTCGCGAATTCGCTTTGGGGTTTGCAACTCGACGCGTCCGGGTTCGAATGGCTTGTCGAAAGTCTGCAAACGTCTCCCGCCTGAACCACCGCCGGAATCGCCGAGTGAATCTGAAACGCATTTATGCACGAGCCGTCTTTTGGCCCACCTGGGGCTGGAACCTGTTGCTGGGTCGGGTCTTGTGCGTTCGCAGCTGGTGGAATCGAGTCGATCCGTCGGTACTGCTCGGCGCACGCCCCTTGGCCCGCGATGTGAAAACGCTCAGCGACCTCGGCGTGAAAGCGATCGTCAACACCTGCGAAGAATTCTCCGGGCACACCGCACTCTACGAACAGTTCGGTATCCGCCAGCTGTACATCCCCACCACCGACTTCCAGCCACCATCGCCAGACCAAATCGACCAGGCCGTCAGTTTCATCGACGACGCCATCGCGCGTGGCGAGCAAGTCTATGTCCATTGCAAAGCCGGTCGCGCCCGCAGCGCCACCGTCGTCCTCTGCTGGATGATCCACTCCCGCAACATGACCGCCGCCCAGGCCCAACAAAAACTCCTCAAAAACCGCCCTCATGTGAACCCCCACCTGACCCAACGCCCGGTTGTTCAAGGATACGAAGCGGCACACAGTTCGCGCTAACAGCCTGTTGATGTAATTGTAACTATTGATGCCTCGGGTGAGCCGAGTGCCGTGAGGCATCGGGTAACCCGGTCGCTCACGCGTCACGGCTCAATATCTACAGACTGGGGCATTCAAAAACCCCATGGCTTTGGCTTCTCGCCGAAACAACCGCTTGGGCAGCAAGCCCCAGCCACAATGGATTGACTCAAATCACTCGCCCATGGCGCACTACGCCCACCAGCCGCCGTTTACGTGGATGGTTTGGCCGGTTACGTAGCTGGCCAGGTCGCTGCAGAGGAAGAGGATAACGTTGGCGATCTCCGGGGGATCGGCGAAGCGGCCGAGGGGGATGTTTGTGAGCATCACCTGCTTGTTCTCCTCAGGGATCGACTCACCCATCTCCGTGTTAACAACTCCAGGGGCGATCGCGTTGACCCGGATTCGTTTGCGGGCAAGCTCTTTGCTCAGCACCTTGGTCAACGTCACCACACCGGCCTTTGCCGCCGCGTAATTCGCCTGGCCAAAGAATCCGGTCACGGCCGAAAGGGAAGCGACGTTGACGATTGCGCCGCCGTCGGCCAGTTTTTCGACTGCCGCTTTGCAGGAATTGAAGACGCCGGTCAGGTTCGTGTCGATCACGTCCTGCCATTCCTGTCCGCTCATCTTCCGAAAGCTGCGGTCGCGGAGGATGCCGGCGTTGTTGACAAGAATGTCGAGCGAGCCAAAGGTCGCGACGGCGTGATCGACCATTGCTACGAGCTGGTCGGGGTTGCGAACGTCGGCGGGGGCGGAGGTGGCCCGATTGCCAAGCGACTGGACCACGGCGTCGGCGAGGTTTTTGTTTTGCCCGGCCGAATCAGCAAAGTAGTTGATGACGACGTTGGCTCCGGCGGCGTGCAGGGTCTCGGCGGTCGTGCGGCCAATCCCCTGGCTGGAGCCGGTGACGATCGCTGTTTTGCCGCTCAAGTCGATTCCTGTCATTTCAGCTTCTCTCGGTGATACAATTGCTGTGTTTTTGGCAGACGGGAGGCATTCATCAGCCGGAACGCGATAGCGTC
>JAYVKA010000631.1:0-2387 GCA_043768885.1 Planctomycetota bacterium | reverse complement strand
ACCAGCGGTTCTGCGACTTCCATTTTCACCAGATCCCAGTTCGGTTCCGCCGAATGCCGCTGGACATCCTTGCGGATTTCCTTGGCCCGGTCGCGAATCCGCGCGGCCTCTGCGCGCAAATCCGGATCGCTGATCATTTCCTCGACGTCTCGCAACCGATCCGACCATTCGCGAAAATCTTCACCTGCAATCGGAGCCCAATCGCGATTGTCGAGAGGTCCATCCATTCGCAGATTCGGATCACCGCTCCACGGGTTGCCGTTGGGGTCACCGTTCGGATTGCCAGTGCGGTCTTGATTCGAATCATTGGTCAAGCGGTTTCCGCCACGCTGTCCCTGCCCCGGTTGTTGGCCTGGTTGTTGGCCTGGTTGTTGGCCCTGTTGTTCTCCTGGACGTTGACCGGGCTGTTGACCGGGCTGCTGGTTTTCGCCTTGCTGTTGATCTTGTTGTTCGCCCTGTTGCTGCCCTGCCTGTTGACGAGGCTGTTGCCCTTGTTGTGGCTCGCCGCCTGGCTGTTGTTCACCTGGTTGATTCGCATTCGGTTCAGCGTCCGGTTGTTCGCGCTGGAGTTCCTGATCGAGTTGTCGGGAAAGTTGTTCGAGCGTGTTTCTTGCGATCTTGAGCGCTTCGGCTTCGTCACCCAAAACACTTTCCGCAGCCTGCTCGATTCCCTCTCGCAGTTCTTCGATTCCTTCGACCGCACGTTGTTGCTGGACTTGTGCGTCGTCGGTGAAACCCTGTTGGAGGGAACGCCGCGCCGATTCCAGCGCCTGATCGGGACGGGAGCGTTCGGAGTTTCGATAAGTGTCATAAAGTTCGTCCGCCAGAAGCGGTTCGTACTCTTCGGCTTCTTCGATCGTCCGTTTGATCTGTTCGCGCAGGCCTTCGACCGCCTGTTGGCCTTCCCCCATCTTCTCGGCGATTTTTGGCCGATCGTCTTCGGCGGTCAGCGAGTTAACTCGCTCTTCGGCTTGTTTCTCCCGCTCGGCAAGTTGCTCTTCCAAGGCTTTCTGTTGTTGTTCCAGATCCTGCGCCTGGTTTCGCATTTGTTGCATCTGTTCGGTGAACTGTCCCGAAGTCCGTTTCTGGAACTCGTCCTGAAGTTCTTTGAGTTCCCGTTCGGCACGGGTTCCCTCGGTCGCAGCCTTCGACACGTCCCCTTCTTTGAGTGCCTCGGAAGCCTGTTGTACATTTTGCCGGGCCTCGTCCAGTTGTTGCGACTGCTCGGACATCCGCCCCTGATTATCCGGCTGTTGCATTCGTTCCTGGAGTTCGTCGGCGTCACGGAGGATTTGCTGTTGCTCTTCCTGAAGCCGTTTCAGCTGTTTCTCAATTTCTTCCTTCTCGGTTTCCGATACGGCTTCTTCCAGCGCCGACTTCAATTCCTGAATTCGTTTGTTGAGATCGTTTTGCCGTTGGGCCAGTTCGCGAAGGCGGCTGAGAATTTGCCGGTTCTCCTGCTGTTCCTGTGTTTGTTGTTCCTGGTCCTGGGCCAGTCGTTCCTGTTCGTACCGGTCGGCCTGGTCCTTCAATTGCATCTGTTGCATTTGCTGTTGTTGCTGGCTCTGCGAACTCTGCTGTGACTGTTGTGATTGCTGCGAATTGGCCTTTTGGACCTGGTATTCGCGGGCCCGCATTTTCAGCAGCGCCTGATAAGCCGACTGTTCATGCCGGATAGCTCCGTCGAGCGGTTTGGGCGAGTCGAGCGATTTTGCTTCGCCCAGCGACGTCATTGCCTGGGTCATGATCGATTTGAGCATCTCGGCCAGTGCAAGAGACTGGTTGTCCTGGAGTTCGGCCGCAAACTCATCGACTTGTGTTTTCGCCGATTCCTGCGATTCAATGAGCAGGTTCATGTCAGACTGAAATTCGTCGCTCGGAGCGGTTTTGGTTTCGCGACGGATGACTCGCCAGGTTGCGTTAATGATTTCCTTTTGCAACTCCGCCAACTCCATCGCCCGCTCGGCGTTCTGGCCACCGCCTTGCTGACCCTCACCGGGTTGGCCTGGTTGGCCCTGTTGATCCATTCCACCCTGGGCCTGGCGGTAGATTTCCTCAAAGCGGCGGACTTCGGCAAAGAACATGTCGCTGGAGGTTCGGCGAAGCTGACCATCGGGTCCAAAATCTTCGGCCCAGAAGTGCCAGGCGATTAACTGGTCAGGAACCGCTTTCAGTTTCTCCAGTGCGAGTAAATATTCGACCGGGTGCTTCTCTTTGCCTGTAACGGCATTGGACAAAACGAGATCGTCCGCTGGTTCACCACCGATCGAATAGCTGACCCCAATTCGTTCCAGTCCAAAATCGTCCCATGCCGTCGCCTGCAAATTGATCTCCTCGATCGCGGAGACTTGCACGTCGCGCGTCGGTTCGACCAGTTTCAGGTTCGG
>JAYVKA010000630.1:0-5318 GCA_043768885.1 Planctomycetota bacterium | reverse complement strand
TACCACATCACCGACGCGTTCAGCGACAACGCTGCCAAGTACGTGCGCGAACACGATTTTTCGGTCCAGCCGATGATTATGAATCTGGCGTTTACTGCGGCACATTGGCCGATGCATGCTCGTGAGCGGGACATTGCAAAATATCAGGGGCGGTGCGATGCCGGATATCAGGCGATTCGTCAGGCCCGATTGGCCCGCATGAAACAGTTGGGAGTGATCGCCAGATTCCCAGAGATTACCGCGCGGACCGGCGACTGGGAAAAGGTGCCTGATCCGCAGTGGGAAGCCGACTGGAAACTGGTGGCGATGGGACCGATGAAGGATCGTGAGTTGCCCGTGAAACGGGAACTCCATAACATAGTCACCGACCGAAACGAAATGCACGATCGGGCGGGAGACGATCCAGAGCGGGTCGCACAAATGAACGCAATGTGGGAAGTGTACGCTTAAAGGGCCATGGTTTTTCCCTGCCCCAAGCCAGCGTTGAAAGCCGAAAAGCAACCCAATCCGGATGAACGTGGCGACGGAAAACAGTTGCCGACCCTTGCCATTGATGAATGATTCGGTTATCCACAATTGCTGGATCTTGAAAACAGGCAGAGAAACAGGCGCAGAAAATGGCGGGACTGAACAAAGACGATCCGTTGCGGATTCTTCTTGCGGGAATCATCGATTATGCCGGGCTGTTTCCACCGGCCGGGCTGGCCATGGACAAAACCGTGGCCAACTTTGCCGAGTATAAACGATGGCCTGAATCGTGGATGCTGGGCCGGCTGGTGGTTCCGGCGTCAAGACTACAGGAATTTCCGGAAGCCCTGGCAGCGACCAACAACTCTTCGAAACAATGGCAGATTAGCGCACTCGTTCCCGGTTGTATGCCGGATGCGGCAGCTCAATCGCAAGCTGTTCGGTCGCTGGTCGATTTCAATTCGACACAAAATGGGCCGGCGGTTGTCGATGCGATTGAATGCAAAGCCGATTCGGTTGATTCGCTGCGGAAATCACTGGATGTTATGCCGGCCGGCATCCGCGTGTTTTGGGAATTGCCACTGAATGACCAGCTGGAACCTTTGATACAAGCGTTGGCCGGATTGAAAAAAGGATCCAACGGATCGGCGGCATCTACAGAGCCTGGCTTGAACTGCGCGAAGATTCGAACTGGCGGAGTCCAGCCCGAGATGATTCCGTCGCTGGGAGAAGTCGCCCGGTTCATTCATTTGTGTGCAACGAATCGGGTTACGCTCAAAGCGACGGCGGGTTTGCATCATCCGGTTCGGTCGGAACAGGCTTTGACCTATACGCCTGACTCACAACGCGCGGTGCTGCATGGTTTCCTGAATGTTTTTCTGGCAGCAACCGCAGCCTGGTCGCGCAAGGCAGGTATTGCGGAGATCGAAGACGTCCTGTTGGCCGGTCACCAGGAATCGTTCATTCTGAAAAGCAACGAACTGGGCGTCGGCGAGTTTGAATTCACCGGCGACGAGTTGGCGCGGACGCGACGCGAGTTTGCAATTTCTTTCGGCTCATGTTCGTTTGCGGAACCGATCGACGATTTGCAGAATATGGACTGGTTGCCGGTCTCGGCACGATCATAGTGGATCGTCCAGGTTGAGTTGACATGCAGGATGGGCATTCTTGCCCGTCAAAAAAAGTCGGCCTGGAGTGGCCAACCTGCCAATTCAGCTCCGACTTGCATTCAGGATGAATGTTCCAATGAGATGCAGATGGACATTTGCGACAACTGCTCTACTATCTGCGGCGTTTGTGGCGGGGGGGGACGATATTTGACGCGAGCCCGATCCAGGACCAGCTCTTGATGATGTAGTAGTTGATATCGATTTCCCACCAGCGGTGCTGGACCGTGGCTGCTGACTGGTCGGCGTGGTGGTTGTTGTGCCAGCCTTCGCCAGAGGTGATCAACGCGACGAACCAGTTGTTTTTGCTGTGGTCATCCGTGTCATAGTTTCGGTAGCCGAACATGTGTGACAGCGAGTTGACCGACCACGTGATGTGCCAAACCCAGACTACACGGGCGATGACGCCCCAGACAAAAATGCTGGTGGCCAGCTGGAAGGCTTCGACACCGAAGCCGTAAAAGATCGCGGCGCCGAGCCAGGCGAGCAGATAGATCAGCAGCCCGTGCGCGATGAAGATTGCGACGCCTGCCCAGGTCTTTTTCTCGAGCCACATGTAGTACGGGTCTTCGAGGATGTCCCTGGCGTACTTGTTGTAGATCGGCAGTTTGTTGGTTCCGTTGTTTTCATAGACCAGCCACTGGAAATGGGACCACAGAAAATTGACCAGCGGCGAATGCGGGTCTTCCTGGTGGTCCGATTCGTGATGATGCATCCGGTGCCAGGCGACCCAGCGGGCGGGCGTTTCCTGTCCATTGCACAACGCCAGGGTCGTCAATGTGTGTTCAAACCATTTGGGAGTTCGAAAGCTGCGGTGAGTCAGCAGGCGGTGATAGCAAATCGGAATTCCAACAGCGCCGAAGATGTAGGTGCCAACTACAAGGGCAATAACGCCTGACCAACTGAAGAACCAGGGTACAAAAATCAGCAGCGACAGCGCATGAAAAAAGATGAACGAAATGATGTAGCTGATGTAGACCCGCTTGGTGTTGACTCCGGCGGGCAGAGGCAAAGAAGTCGCATCGCGTCCTCCGACACTGGAGTGTTTGCGCCGGGTCTGAAGTACTTCCGTTTCCTCGCGCGCGGCCGCAGTAGTCGCGGCAGGCAAATGATTCATGAATGATTCCTTGGGCGATGCGATTGTTCACGCATCAGCAAATTAATAGCTGGGAAGGTAAGCGCCGTCGGCTGCCGAAGTGGAAAGCAAATAGTCAATCAACGGGAAAGCAGTGGTAACCAGCGGGGTGGGTTCACTGCAATGCGGCACCAATCTGCCATCGTTTCGTTCCGTTTTGGAACCTTGGAAGGATATCGTTCGGGTTGGATTTGTTGAATAGCTTTTACCTGTTTTGGCTAGGTTTTTGCCCGAAATTGGCGTTTTTGCGGTGTGGATCGGGACAAATTGCCCAGTTTGAGAAATTATGGCGATCGCTTTGGCTGTCACGCCGGGGGGTGATAACTGGTGCCCGTTGGAGTCTTTGGTGGCAGAGCCTACGATAGCGTTTTCGTTGAATTCCCCGGGATGCCTTTAGGCGAATGATGTACAAGACTGACAAGACCCACGACGCTAATCTGACCAGCTGGATCGACAGTGCCAACCATCCGGGGACCGATTTTTCGCCACAGAACCTTCCGTTTTGCCGGTTTCGCGTTGATGAAAAAACCAGCGTCGGAGTGGGGATCGGTGACAGTGTTTTGAACCTGAACGATCTGGCCGATGCAGGTCTGGTTGATGATGCGGTGGGGCAGGCCCTGGCGGGTTGCGATGATCTTTCGGGCTTGATGGCTCTCGATCCCAATGCAAGATTGCGGTTGCGGGAACGGTTGAGCCAATTGGTGACCGTTGCCGATTCTGATTTGGCGCGGGACCAGTCGTTGCAGCAGTCGGCTTTGCTGGCCCGGTCGGCCGTCGAGTTTCTGATGCCGGTCAACGTTCCGGACTACACGGATTTTTATGCCAGCCTGTTTCATGCCACGAATGTTGGCAGCATGTTTCGGCCTGACAATCCGCTGCTTCCCAACTGGAAACATATTCCCATCGGTTACCACGGACGGGCCAGCAGTCTGGTTCCGGGCGGGACTCCGATCCAGCGACCGGCTGGCCAAATGGCTCCGACCAACGAAGGAGACGCACCGGGTTTCGGTCCTTGCAAGATGCTGGACTATGAACTGGAGGTCGGCGTTTTTGTTGGACAAGGAAATGCGTTGGGCAGTCCGATTCCGATGTCCCAAATCGAGCAGCACATGTTCGGGATCGCGCTGGTCAACGACTGGTCGGCGCGCGACATGCAGCGCTGGGAGTACCAGCCGCTGGGTCCGTTTCTGGCCAAATCGTTTGCGACCAGCGTTTCGCCCTGGATCGTGACGATGGAAGCGTTGGCTCCATTCCGAACTGCACCCTACAAGCGCGGTGCCGACGATCCGCAACCGCTGCCTTACCTGACGTCGGGCGAAAACAGTTCGTCGGGCGGAGTCGACTTGACTTTGGAAGTTTTGATTGCGACGAAACAGATGCGCGACGCGGGGACAGCTCCACAGCGGTTGAGCATCGGTTCGTTTGGCAACATGTATTGGACGCTGGGGCAGATGCTGGCTCACCATTCCAGCAACGGCTGCAACATGCGGACGGGAGATTTGCTGGCCAGCGGAACGGTCAGCGGACCGGAACGCGGCTCACGCGGCTGTTTTCTTGAGTTGACATGGGATGGCGAGTACGGAAAACCAGTTCCCGGATCGCAACGAACGCCACTGAAAATGCCAACCGGCGAAGAGCGAACTTTCCTGCAGGACGGCGACGAAATAATCATCCGGGGTTGGTGCGAGCGAAAAGGTTTTCGGCGAATTGGCCTGGGCGAATGCCGTGGCGTGATTTTGCCAGCGATTTCGCCAGCGTAAGGCTACGTGGCCATTCACAGCCTCTCCGTGAAACGCCACGTAATACAATAGAATTGGCTGTTTGGCAGATTCAATTCATGTTGAGTCCATGCGATGTCCTCGATCGACTCCAGTCAAATCACTACCGGCGATCAGGCTGTTCCTGTCGGCGTTCCGAAGTTGCAAGCCGGCGACCGGCTGAGCCAACCGGAGTTTCTCCGCCGCCATGGGGGAATGCCCAATCTCCAATATGCTGAATTGATTTAGGGAGTGGTGTATCCGGGATCACCGGTATCTGCAACCGAACATGGCGAGCCACACGCCAAAGCAATGGGATGGATGTTCAATTATTCTGCCAAGGTTCCGAATTTGAGTTGTGGCGACAACTCGACGATTCGGATGGACCCGGACAATGTGCCCCAGCCCGACTGTTACTTGCGAATCGACTCGGAGCGGGATGGTCAGTCGCGGCTGGAAGACGGCTACGTTGTCGGTGCGCCGGAGTTGATCGCAGAGGTTGCCGCGAGCAGCGTCAGTTACGATTTGCACGACAAATTCCGGGCCTGTCAGCGCAACGCAGTCGGCGAGTACAGCGTTTGGAGAACACGGGACCAAGCCATCGACTGGTTCGTTTTGCGGAACGGTCGTTATGAGTTGATGAAACCAGATGATGATGGAATCCTGCGAAGTGAGAACTTTCCCGGCCTGTGGCTTGATCCGCAAGCGATGATCAACAACGATCTGCCCCGGGTGATGGCAGTTCTGGAACAGGGGTTGAAGTCGGCGTCGTCTGCTTGATATTTCCCGAAT
>JAYVKA010000629.1:0-3886 GCA_043768885.1 Planctomycetota bacterium | reverse complement strand
GCCGACCAAAACTATCAGCCCAAGAACAATGGCGATCCTCACCAGTTGGCCATACTGCACATTGACGGACTCACTCACAGGTTTTCTCCACTTGAATTAGCTGGATTTGGCAAACAAGGCCAAAAGAGTCCAGCCGCACGGAAACAAGGGCCGCAACAACACAAACGGCTACTCCAAATTCTCCCCCGCTAGCTGACTCCACCCGACCGAAAATGCCCAACGCCGGAATCAATTGCCTGTCAAACGACGAATCACCCAAAACAGAAACCCCGCAAATATCGCTATTTGCGGGGAATCGATAGGCCGGGCAGGACTCGAACCCGCGACCAAGGGATTATGAGTCCCCTGCTCTAACCGACTGAGCTACCGGCCCATGTTGAAATTTCGATTTTACGTGAACATCGCATGGATGAAAACGGCCAGACTCATGGACCGACACCCGGATACCCGGAAAACGTGACTCTTGCGATGACACCTTCGCCCGAACAAATGTTCAGCGAAGACCCAGTCAATACACCCAGGGGCGGGCCTGTTTGATTACCAGTTTGCCGTCTTTGGAGATCTTGAATTCGATTTCCATGGCAAACTTGTCCTCGTCCTTGTGACCGTACAGTTTTTGAAAGCGGGCGTGGATCGTGCCCAGGTGGTTTCTCAATTCAGCAAGGTTTGCATCGGACAGGATTTTTCCGTCTTCTCCGGCCTGCGCGGAACGGCGAACCGTCTGGTGGCCGTTACGTTCCCACCAGCCAAGCAATGTTTCCTCGGGAGACGATTGTTCGTCCGGATTGGTAACGAGATCTTCGCCAATCTGCGCATTCAAATAATAATTGTTGCTGGTCTCATAAAGAATGTCGTCGGTTACCGCAACGCCGTTGGCCACTTCGTCGGCAAAGTTTGGGTGCAACAGAACGCCCATCGCGGTCGATTTGTGATCGATACGGTAAAACTCCCGCTCCTCAACGGCCCGAAAATTCCAAAGGCTTGCATAAACCTGTTTGATGGATCTGGACAACTGCCCTTCATCGGGGGCATGGGTGAAGGAATCGTACAGCCCTGCACCGCTAAAGCCCGGCAGGTCTTCGTTGTTGGTGCTGGATCGGCATCGAATGGGGGCGTCAGCAGGAAACGATGTCTGAATTTTGGAAAGTGATTCCAGCATCCACTCGGGCATTTCACCGTTTTTGATTTTCGATTGGAGCATCGACAACATTTTCTGTTGCTTGTCACGGTCGTTCTGGAATTCCGGATCAGCGATCATTTTTTCCACTTCATCATGGAAACCGTTGTGCTTCATGAACTCGTCGTAAAAATAAAACGGCACGCCAAAACCGTCGGGGACTGTGCCGGCCGGAAAATCAAATGTTCGCAGAGTAGCGAGGTTTGATGTTTTGACACCAAATGCATTTGAGTCTTCGAACCGGATTTCACTCAAAGGCCGGATTTCTTTTATCTCCAGATCGCGGGCCGGTGACTGAGGCTGGGCCGGACGCAAACTGGCGAAGTGATTATCAACTTCGGCTTTCGTGGCTTCGCGAATCCGATAGCCCTGCGGCGTGACCTGATAGTGAACCAGTTTTCCGATCAACGAACTGATCTCTTCAATTGTTGATGCGTTCCGGATGAAGGCGTTTGGAATCCGGTCCTGGATTGCCCGCAGGTTGACATGCGAAAGTGGCGTTTGGCGGACTTCGGTAATGACTCCTGCCGTTCGCGGCATCTGATTGGGAAGCGTTTTGCAAATTACGATGTCGCGCGGAGACGGGCGAGCGTCATTGTCCAGCATTTTCAACTGCCCAAACGCCCCGGCAGAATTTAGCGGCAAGTAGGCGATATTGCCAAACAAGTCCGAATCGAGGTGAACGGCCACATCGGAGGCTTCGTATTTCGGTTTGTCTTTTTCGTACTGGGCCAGATTTCCCTGCATTGGATGAAAAGCAACACGACCCTTCAGGAATGGCGCTTTTGCAATCAGCATATCCTGAATCCGTTTAATGTCTTCGAAGGCATAGGAGTCGTTCGGCTGATAGTCGACAATGTACAGTCCGGCACCACCGGAAGGATTCGTCAGACGGGGAAGGTAGGTGATCGCTCCCCGTTCACGACTGTTGATGCCGATCATGCCCATGTAAGGCGGATGGGCCTTGTAGTTTTCCGTGTTCATAAAATAGACCTTGTGATTCGCAGGATCAGCCTTGTCGATTATGAACTTCACGAATTCGAGGCCGCTGAGGTAATCGTCGCGACCAACATCCGGCCCCTGGTAGGAGAGTTTTTCGAACATTTCGCGATCAGGAATTTCTGCGACACCCATTTCAAACTTGAGGTCTTCTGGTTCGATTCGCGGTCCGCTCGGTCCTCCGCGTCCACCTCGCTGGGCAAAGAGTGGATTGGCCATCAAGATTGCTGCTATCACGATCAAGGGGAACAACGACGACTTCATTTTTGAGACTTTCGATTCGAATCAGGAATGGGAGCCACTCAGGGCCAGATCGGGGGGGAGAACCCGCAGAAAATTGAAGAGTGGGCCCGACAGCAGTTGAACACTCATTTTGACAAATCAGACCGGCCCAATCCATTCCCCCGGCGATCAATCGTCGATTTCGAAAGCGGCTTACCAGTCCCTCGTGACAATCAAATTGTTGCCTAACTGGACAGCGCCAGTTTTCGATGGAAATCCCGTGACTTATGGGGTTTCAAAAGCCGTTTACCCTGCTGGCATTTGGTTATCAGTCAGTCCTTTTTCGAAACCCGGGAAGTGCGGGTGAGCCGTGGGCCGTGTGAGGCACCGGGTAGCGTCTCTGGCTCGGTCGCTCACGCGTCACGGCTCACAAAATGGCGCTGTCCAGCTAACAGTCGACTATCGTTTCAATTCGACCTGAAAGACAAAGGCCTGGAATCCAAGAAAACCGAGGGTGGGCGCGCCGCCTTCGGCCCAAAGTTGACTCTCGTACTGGCCGCGAACCGTCAGGTTGTGACCACTTGCCAGGGGGCGACTCCATTCAAGGCCCAGTCCCATTTCGCCAATGCCCACAACTTCGTCGGCACCGGCCAGCAACAGGAACGGAGTTGCGGGTTGCCGTGTTGGTGTCGTAGGTCAGGTGGTAATTCTGAATTTGGGTCTTTAGGGAATCATTGTTTGTCAGCGTTTCGCCGGGGATGGCGGCGAAGATGTTGGCCGGGAAAATTACATTCACCGCGTGAGCACCATAAACATTGATTCCGTCAGCCGTATTCGAACTGGTTTGTCCATCCGCATCGAAATTCCACCAGGTTGCCCTTGCACCGAATCCGTCAGCAGTCTTGTAGCCCAGCCAGATTCGCGGAGTTGCCTGGTAGTCGTAGTCAAACGGGATCAATGACTGCAGTCCGGTTCGAAAATTCGTTTGTGAATACTGAAAAGCTTCTTTCAAATGCGGTTTCGCAAAGACTGCAGCAGCACCAAAATACAGTCCACCGCCACAACCGTTGTTGCACGAATTGTTTCCCTGCCCACACTGCGATCCGCGCATCGAATCCAGTTGGCATTGCAGCGAATTTACCCGCGCCTCCAATGTCTGACCGGATCGCAATTCGGAGGAGAGTATTGTTGTGTTTGGGCCTGATACGCCGGAATGGGATTCTGGTATGGCTGGGCCAGGCCGTCACTGTTCAGAAATCCGGTCGTAAGTATACAAACCGTAACTGGGACAAATCGAAATGGCATGTTCGGATTTCCTGCATAAATCAAATAGAGGGAGGCCTGTTGTCATAATCGGCATAATCGGCACAAATAGACAATTCAATGGCCTGGCAAGTCCAAATTCCTGGCGATCCGTTGCCATGAATTGAGGCCATTCATTGGCAATCCGCTAGCGAGGCAGCGCTTTCAATCAGTTCATCGCCGACA
>JAYVKA010000628.1:0-6700 GCA_043768885.1 Planctomycetota bacterium | reverse complement strand
GTCGGCCGCCCAGGCACCGGATACGCATGCCAGAAAAACGCCCGAGCTGTATATCGGATCAATGAACCCGCCTGCATCGCCGACCAGCACCCATCCATCCCCCGCCTGTTCTGTCGTGCGATACGAAAACTCTTTGGCAACATGATACTTGCCGGATTGAGTCGCGTCCTTCAATCGACGGCCGACTCCGGGACAGTTTTTGACCTCATCCATGAAAGTTTTTTCCGGTGATCCACCGCGCTTCAAAACAAATTCGTTGTCACCGACCAGGCCAATACTTACAGTGCCATCGGACAGCGGGATATACCAGAACCAGGCGTCTTTGGAGTTGGTGTGTAGGATGCAGGTGACTTCCGGGTTGGTCCCGCCGTTTCGTTTGCCGTTTTGAAAATAGCCCCAAATGGCAGCCTTCTTCAAATCGTCGTAGTTTTCTTTCAGCCCCAACCGGTTGGCGATCATCGCCTGCTGGCCGGACGCATCGACGACGACTTTTGCGGAAATGTCAAACTCTTTTCCGTCAGCCTGCCGCACTGTAATCTTGTGTGGTGACTTTTTCTTGATGTCGATGTCCATCACGCGCAGCTCATCAACGACTGTGGCTCCGCGGCTGTATGCCGAATCGTAAAGCAGCTTGTCAAACTCGGCCCGCTGAACGTGCCAGGTCTCGGCAGCTTCGCTGTCGTCGTATTCGCTGAAGATAAAAGGGCTGGTTTCCTTGTCGTCGGCTGTCACGAACTGCACGCCGTTTTTGCGGACAAAGCCAATCCGTTTCAAATCGTGAATGATCCCCAGCCGGTCAAACACGCCGAATGTTTCCGGCATAAGCGATTCGCCGACATGAAAGCGGGGCATCTTTTCGCGTTCGATCAACAATGTCGAATGCCCCTGCTCTGCCACCAGGCAAGCAACGGTTCCTCCCGCTGGCCCGGAGCCAATCACAACGCAGTCGTAGTTTCTCTGTGCAATCATCGAACGAACCTTTTCTTGGCATGACGCGGGAACCGCGATAATTATCAGCGTTTCCCGCTTTGCCACCGGGGCTTGTAACTGGCGGCCAAAATAAAACAGACGTTTGCGGCAGATTGACTGGATGTCAAAACGCGGCATCGTGGAAATCCGGTTTTCGCGACGACCATCTACTGTAGATAATATCGGATTGCCCGTCGGGGAGGAACGCTCCATTTTGACCATACGCCGGCAGAAGACGGGATCAAAAACCCGGATTCTGGTATTCTGAAGACTTCTTTGGCAGCCCGCGCGGTTCGATAAGTCGTACGTTTCGGCCCAAAGTTCCCAGTTCAAACCGATACCTTGAAGTGCCTACCATGTCCACCAAGTATTTGAACGTTTTGCTTGCCATTTTTTTCGGCTGGGTGGTGATCCAGTCAACAACTGTTTGCCTGGCCCAGGACCAACCAGCCCCCGCAACCCAGGCTGACGATCGCGAAAACGCCGCCGAAATCGAGTCGAAGTTTTTCTCCAATTCCCGTCAGATTACTTTTGACGGCCTTAGGTCGGGCGAAGGCTATTTTTCCGCTGACGGCACGAAGATGGTATTCCAAAGTGAACGCGAATCGGGCAACCCGTTCTACCAGATCTATTTGCTCGATTTTGAAACCGGCGACACCCAGCGTGTCAGTCCTGGAACCGGAATGACGACCTGCGCCTGGATTCATCCTGACAACCAGCACGTGATGTTTGCATCGACTCATGAAGACCCGGGCGCGAAAAAGAAACAGGAGGATCTTTTGAAGCTGCGGGAAGAGGGAAACGAACCTCGTTATTCCTGGAGCTACGACGAGCACTACGAGTTGTACGAAAAAGATTTGAAGTCGGGCGAAATTCGACGGATGACCGACGCCCGCGGATACGATGCCGAAGGAAGCTACTCGCCTGACGGAAAATTGGTCGCGTTTGCTTCGAATCGTGCACTATATTCGCGTGAGTTGACCGAAAAAGAGAAATCGGTCGCCGAACATGACGTGTCGTACATGATGGATATCTACATCATGAACACCGACGGGACCGGATTGAAACAATTGACCGACGCACCTGGTTACGATGGCGGGCCGTTCTTCTCACACGACGGGAAAAAAATCTGTTGGCGACGATTCAACGAGACAGGAGGACTGGCGGAAATCTTTTCGATGAATGTCGATGGCACGGACCAGCGGCAACTGACCCGGATGGGAGTGATGTCGTGGGCGCCGTTTTTTCATCCGTCGGGTGAGTATCTTGTCTTCACAACCAACAAACACGGGATGGCGAATTTTGAACAGTACATGGTCGATGCCGATGGAAAATCGGAACCAGTTCGCGTCACCGGGACGGACGGGTTTGATGGGCTGGCCAGTTTTACTCCCGATGGAAAAAGGCTGACATGGACTTCGAACCGCACCAACAAGCAGTCGCAGATCTACCTTGCCGACTGGAATCACGAGGCGGCGCGAAAGGCATTGAAGCTGGACCAGGACACTGAAGCCGATGCGGTGATTGCCCAGGCCCAATCGACGGGCAAGGCTGCCGCTGCCGCAACCTCTCCGGATTTCAACGGACTCGACATGATGAAGCACGTTGATTTCCTGTGTCATCCAAGACTCGCCGGACGAATGACCGGATCACGCGGTGAAAGAGAAGCGACGGCCTACGTCGCCGCCTATCTCGATTCGTTTGGGCTCGTACCGGCTGGCGACAACGGTACCTGGTTTCAGGAGTTTGATTTCCCTTCCGGTGCCGAGATTGGACCGGAAAATAAAATTGCTGTCGGTGACCAGACACTCGAACTGGACAAGGACTGGCGTCCTTTGACGTTTACAAAATCCGGTGCCTTCGATCCGGCGGAAGTTGTTTGGGCCGGATACGGAATTACTGCTGCTGCCGAAGAAGGCCAGGCGGAATACGATTCGTTCGTTCATCTCGATGTTCAGGATAAATGGGTCTTGGCACTGCGATACCTTCCTGAAGGTGTTTCCGACGATCGTCGGCAGTTCTTGCAATATCACAGTAGCCTGCGGAAGAAGGCGATGGATGTCCGGGACCGGGGTGCACGCGGAATCATTTTTGTCAGCGGGCCAACTTCGATGGCACGGGAGCAGTTGGTCCCGGTGGAAAAGGAATCCTCGTTGGCGGGTACCAGCGTCGGCGTCTTTTCAGTGACCGATGAAGTTGCCGACAAATGGCTGAAGTCGATCGGAAAAGACCTGAAAACCTTGCAGGCAGGACTGGATTCTGGCGAGCCCGCGATGGGATTTCCGCTGAAGGGAGTTGAGCTGTCCGCAAATATTTCAGTGACGCAGAAGTCCGCGCGAGGGCGAAATGTTGTCGGGCGATTGCTGGCTGGCGACAAGCCATCGCTTTTTGGTGCAGTTGTTGTCGGTGCACACATTGATCACCTGGGAAACAGTCGGAGTAGCGGTTCGCTGGCTCGTCAGGACGAAGAAACGATGATTCACTTCGGCGCAGACGACAATGCTTCGGGAGTTTCGGCGATGCTGGAAGTTGCCGAATACCTGGCCAGGCAAAAGGCCGAAGGCAAACTGAAAATGAAACGGGATGTGATTTTCGCGGCCTGGTCCGGTGAAGAACTCGGGCTGTTTGGTTCGAAGCATTACGTTGAGTCGGTCAAGCAATACATGGACGCTTTTCACCCGTCCGCCGCCACCACCGCGTTATCGGAGGGGGACAAGCTGGCTCCCGAAAACCAGGATATTTCGCCCCTGATTGGTGCCTGCCTGAACATGGACATGGTCGGGCGATACAAGGAGTCGCTGGTCATGCAGGGACTGGGGTCTTCCCCAGACTGGAAATCGACACTCGAAGTCAATGCCATCATTGGTTTGAACCTGAAACCGAGCAACGACGTGAATTTGCCGACCGATGCCAGTTCGTTTTATCGCGCCGGCGTCCCGATTCTGTCGGCCTTTACCGGCTCGCACATGGATTATCACACCCCGCGCGATACACCGGACAAACTGAATTACCAGGATGCAGCCAGAATCGCCAAACTGATGGGATTGATCACTCGCAAACTGGCAAGCGGCGAAAAACTGCCTGTCTACCAAAAACAGGAATTGGTTGAAGACGCAGCACCGAGGGTCAGCATGCAGGTCTATCTCGGCACGCTACCGAATTACGCCGGTGGAATTACGGGAACATTGCTGGACGATGTCACCAAGGGTGCACCCGCCGATGTTGCGGGTGTCAAACCGGGCGACATTGTGATCGAGTTGGCTGGACGCAAAATCGACAATGTTCAGGAATACAGTATCCTGCTTGGGGAGTTGAAGCCCGGCCAGGAAACAACAATCGTTGTCAAACGTGGTGAAGAAACCCTCAAGCTGAAATTGATCCCAGGGCGACGGTAACGCCATCCGTTTGTAATGGATCTTGCTAAAGATCCTGCAGTACGGGGATCTTTAGCAAGATCCACTACACCAAGAATTACCGGTCACATCGCACCATACAACCATCTGCAAGAGAGCAATTCGTGAAGAATGCACTGAAAGTCGTTAGCGTCGTTGCCTTTTGTTTTTTGCAGCAGTCGGCTTATGGCTGGCAGGACGACGGCCTGAGGGATTCGCTTGCAAAAATCAACGAAGAGTCAGTCAAAAAAACGATTTCATATTTGGCCAGCGATGAGTTGGGAGGACGCGGGACTCCTTCGCCAGGCTTTACGATCGCTTCGGAATATGTTGCCAAACGGTTTGAGGCGGCTGGCCTGGAGCCCGGAGGCGTCGAGGGCTGGTATCAGAACCATGAAATCAAAACGACACGCATGCCGACCGGAGGCATACACATTCAATATTCAAATGGCGAGCCAATCGAACATTTTGGATTGCTGGCTGCAACAGATGACAGATTTGAATATTCCGGTGCTGTTACAGAAATCAAACTGGCGGACGAGTTTTCAGAAGGACAATTCAAGGGTCCAGTCGTGGCGACCGAAACGGATTCTCCCGGAAATCGTCGATATTTGAACAGTGTCGTTCGGGCGTCCAATCGGCTGAAACAGGCTGGGGCCACGGCGTTAATCATTGTTGTTCCCGAAGACCACATGGCGGTCGGTCAGGCGAAACAATCGGCAGGCAAGCACCGCGTGGTGAATACCTCGCAACGAATGGCGATCCCGGTGTTGCTGGTTCGCGAACTGGATGCTGGCAGCGAAGTCAGTATGGACTTGCCGGCGGCGATCGCAAGTCAGGCTGTGGTGGGAAACACGATTGGAATTTTGAAGGGGAGCGATGAGACCCTGTCGAAGGAAGCGATTTTGTTCACCGCCCACTTGGATCATCTCGGTACAAACCCCGATGCAACGGGTGACCAGATTTACAACGGTGCCGACGACGACGCTTCTGGCGTAACCGGAGTTTTGACGCTGGCCGATGCATTCGGCGCACTCCCCTTTCGGCCAAAGCGTTCGATTATTTTCATGACACTTTGGGGAGAAGAACAAGGGCTGCTCGGATCAAAACAGTTTGCGGCGGAACCGACCTGGCCGCTTGAGCTAATCGTTGCCAACGTAAATATCGAGATGATTGGACGGCCAGAGCCGGGTGCGGCCGGAAAAATCTGGATGACAGGCTGGGGCGAGTCCAACCTCGGTGAGCTAATGAACGATGCGGCGTCAAAGAACGGCGGAACGATTTTTGAACATCCCCAGTATAGTGCAATGCTTTACCGCTCCAGTGACAACTGGTCGTTCGTCGAAAAAGGCGTGATCGCCCACAGCTTCTCGGCTGGTTCACTGCATGGAGACTATCATCAGCCGGGGGACGAATGGGAAAAACTGGATACGGAGCACATGACGCGCGTTGTCCGTTCGCTGTTCTTCGGTTCACTGCCGATTACCAGCGGCGACGCTACTCCCAAATCGTCGGCGAATCGACGCGGGCGATAAAGTCGCCGATATCTGAAAACTACCGGCCCGGGCGAAAACGGCCAACGGTTTGCCCGCCTTCCATCAGCAAGAGTTCAGTACCATCCAGTTGAAAAGAATCGACCCTCTCAAGCATTTGGGTGAATGTCGATTCCAACTCGAGCAGTTCTGGTGGTCCGCCCATTTGAGTTGCTATCAACCGTTGGATCTTCAGGCTGGTTCCATTCAGCGAATAACTGCCGCCAATCCGGTTGATCATTCCCACGGCCTCAATCATGCCACCTTCAAGCCGGATCGCAAGCGGTCGGTCGAATTCCATCGGGACACTGTTCATTTCATAAAGAGCCCATTTGATTTTTTCGATTGCCGGATTCTCGCGGCCTGGCATATCGACAGGTGCATCTCCAACTCGGGAAAAAATCAACTCGTTGTCGGGCAGTTCTTCTTTTCCAATTTTGACCCCTTCGGAGCGGACTGACAGTCGGCCATCTTCCAGCAACTGCCACCCAATCGTTCCCCGAACCAATTCGCCGTCGGGTACGACGCCGCGAGTTCGGACCTGCCATAGTTCGCCTTTGATTTCCCAAGTGGACTCACCAAAACTTCCGTCGCTGCGAAACGTCCAGGAGCGAATAGTCTTTTCGGCCGGGTCCCAGGCGATTCGTTCGGTAGCGGTGCGATCCTCCGAGCCTGGGGATTGCATGAGAAAATCGACCAACAGGAAATTGCCATCGTCTGACCAATGGCATTTCATCCGGGTTGTCTGTTTCGGTCCGGAATGCGCCCACTCTCCCAGAATCCACTTCAGTCGCTCCAATTCGGCGC
>JAYVKA010000627.1:0-4007 GCA_043768885.1 Planctomycetota bacterium | reverse complement strand
TGGTTTGGATCCGTTGCGGCGAATTCAAGGACTTCTCCCCGCTGGCACCACCCGACGTAAACATTGTCGTTGAAATAGACTGCCCGTGGCGTGGACGGGGATATCCGGTGAATCTGCATGCTGGTTTTCGAAAACACCAGAGCCTGGGAGCTGACTGGAATCTCAAGTGCCTTCAACACGGACGGCAAGTAACCGTGCCGTTTGTCAAATTCCAGTTGGACTTCGCCCGTCTCCACCATCACAGCCAATCTGGCGACGGCGTCGTGTACTTCGGCGTCGAGGTAGTTGATCGGTGGACGCTCAAACGTTGCGATCTGTGCAAAAACTCGCGCCTCGAAAAACAGGGCAAACAACACAAAGACTGCCGTAATCAATCGCATGGAAATTCGAATTTGCATACTGATGAGGGTGATGGAAGTTGCTCAACTTCCGGGTTTGGACGGGATCTTTGGCAAGATCCACTACGACAGGTCGCTTCGTTGAACGGCGATGTCCGTGAATTATCGTCCGATTGAACCGGGCTTCCTTCAATCATAGACTACAGGCGGTGGGAGAATTGATACAGATCCGCTTTGTTGATTGGAGTTTGCCATGTTGCGGTTAGTGATGGTTTTTGCCTTCGTTTTTTCTCCTGCGCTGATTGTGGCGCAAAATGTCACGCCCAAAAAAGTCGCGTCGGTCGAAGGTGTCACCGAATACCAATACGATAATGGAGCGAGGGTCTTGCTGTTTCCCGAGGCTTCCAAGCCAACGGTCACAGTCAACATGACTGTTCTGGTCGGTTCGCGTCACGAAGGGTACGGCGAAGCGGGGATGGCTCACTTGCTGGAGCATATGGTCTTCAAGGGGACGCCGACTTTTCCACAGGTTCCCACGGCGTTGCGCGATCATGGAGCCAGCTTCAACGGCACCACCAATAACGACCGTACCAACTATTTTGAAACCGTCCCCGCCACCGACGAGAATCTTGAGTTCGCGGTTCACATGGAATGCGACCGGTTGGTGAACAGCAATATTCGCGGCGAAGACCTGCAATCAGAATTCACAGTCGTGCGAAACGAGTTTGAGCGGGGCGAGAACAGTCCGCAAGGCGTTCTCTCGCAACGGGTCACTGCTGCAGCATACGAATGGCACAACTACGGCAAATCGACCATCGGCAACCGCACTGATATCGAACGGGTGCCGATCGACAGCCTGCGGGCCTTTTACCAAAAATATTATCAACCCGACAACATCGTGTTGATCATCACTGGGAAATTCGAAACGGACAAAGCCTTGGAGTTGACCAGCAAATATCTGGGTTCGATTCCAAAACCCAAACGCGAACTCAAGGGGACATACACCGAAGAACCACCCCAGGATGGCGAGCGATTCGTCACGCTGGGTCGCGTCGGCAGTATTGGATCGGTAACAGCCGCTTATCACATGCCGGCCGCTTCGCATGAGGACTGGGCACCGCTGTCGATCTTGTCGAGCGTCATGTCGGAAGACAAAGTCGGCCTGCTGGAAAAGGCACTTATCGAAACCAAAATTGCAACCAGTGCGTCGGCCCGTTCCGACAGTTCGCATGACCCAGGACTGTTTTTCGTTTCGGTTCAGCCAACCGAAGGCAATCTCGAAAAATCCCGGGACGTGATGATTCAAACGATGGACAGCCTCGGAAACCAGTCGTTCTCCGAGGAGGCCGTCGATCGCGCGAAAATGCGAGCCCAGCGTGCTTCGGAAGACATGGTCGTCGATGCAGGCCGGATGTCCCAGGCTCTGAGCGGTGCTTCTTCGTTGGGCGATTGGCGGTTGCTGTTTGTGCAGCGTGACCGCATTGCGAAAGTAACTGTTGATGATGTAAATCGTGTTGCAAGGAGATATTTCCCGGCCCATAACCGGACCGTTGGAATGTTCATTCCGACGGATGCTCCCCAGCGGATGGTCGTGCCTGCCGTCGCTTCGATCAACGACGTCGTTGCAGGATATGAAGGCGGCGTTGCTGCCGAAGCTGGCGAGGCCTTTGATCCATCGCCGGAAAATCTTGACGCCCGTGTTACGACCATTGACATGAACGGTGTCGAAGTCGGCATGTTGCAGAAGAAGAACCGGGGCGAAACGGTCAACATGACTCTGACTTTGCATTTCGGAAACGAAGAATCGTTGAATGGACAAACGACTGCTGCAGGCATGTTGTCGCAAATGTTGATGGCTGGAACATCGACGATGGATCGCCAGGCCCTTCAGGCCAAAATGTCGGAACTCGGAATTCGCGTTTCGTCGGGCGGTGGTGGCGGAGGCCGGGGTCGCGGTGGACGTGGCGGCGGCGGCATGGGTGGTGGAACTCCCGGCGACCTGACGTTTTCAATTCAGGCCAAACGAAGTTCACTGGCACCGGCAATTCGCCTGGTTGGGGAAATCATGCGCGACCCGGCGTTTCCCGAAGAAGACTTTGACCAGATGAAAGCCCAAATGGCAACGATGCTGAAGCAGTTTGGCACCGAGCCTCAATTGTTGGCTGGCAACGAACTTTCGCGGGCGCTTTCAAAATACCCAAAAGATGACGTTCGCTACACTCCAACGACCGGGGAAACAATCGAGCGAATCGAAGCGATGACTCTCGATGATATCAAGTCGATTTACAAAACGCAGATTTCTTCGTCGATTGGCGAAGTGGCAATTGTCGGCGAATTTGAGCCGCAGGAAGTTTTGCCCGCGCTGGCCGAGATCCTGAGTGACTGGAATTCGGAGGTCGAATACCGGTCGATCGATCGTGAAGCGGCCAGCACGTTTACGGGTTCCAAGAAAGCCATCAATACACCAGACAAAGCCAACGCGGTTTTCACTGCCGGTTTGGCTTTTGCGATGAACGATTCGGACTCGGATGTCGAAGCGTTGCAGCTTGGCAATTTCATCCTTGGCGGCGGCACTTTATCATCGCGCCTGGGTGATCGCATTCGTCAGAAAGAAGGTCTGTCGTACGGCGTTACGTCCTCCGTCAGCATTCCGAACCGGGGCAACGACGCACGGTTTACGATTAACGCGATTACCAATCCGATGAACATGGACGCTGTGGAAAAAGCGGCGATGGAAGAACTAACCCGCTTTATCAACGATGGTCCAACGGAACAGGAAGTCGCCGATTCGCAATTCGCATGGCTGGAGAGTCAAAAGGTTTCCCGGTCTTCGGACGGTTCAATTGCCGGTCAGATTGGCAGTAACCTTCGGCTGGATCGGACCTTCAAGTTCACAAAGGAACGGGAAGAAAGAATCGCGGCCCTGACGCCAGCCGATATCCAGGCTGCCTTTAAGCGGCACGTCGATCCCAAAAACCTGGTGATTATTCGAGCCGGTGATTTTGGGGACAAGAAATAACAATTCGTTCAATTACCGCTGCTGCTTTGCAGCAGCGGCACTTGTTCAATTGTCCTGAATTCGTCCAGTTTTCGCTGGCGAAGCATTTCGTCGAGGACAAATCGGATGTCCATGAATGGTTCGTAGCTGACATCGTGCCAGATCACCTTGCCATGCCCATCAATTGCGAAAGTTCCGTGCAGGGGCTGCTGTTCGAAATCATCGTAGGCCCGATATTTGCGAAAAATTTCCAGATCGGGATCGGCGACCAGAGGGAAAGGAAACGCCACGTCGCTGAAATCGGCGACTGAGTTTTTCAGCTTCTCGGCGTCGTCTGTGCTGATAGCAATCAGGGAGATTCCGTTCTTTTCAAATTCGGCCGCCATGGGGACGATCGCCTTCAACTGCTCAGCGCAGTGCAAGCATCCGTGCCCCAGATAGAACACAACGACAACTGGTCGCCCGTCAAATTGCTGCAGAGAGCGTCGGCTACCGTTGACATCTGGCAAGTCGAAAGTAGCGGCCGGTGACGGTTCCCAGCGAAACGGGCCGAGCGAATCCAGGTCGGGACGTTCTCCGAGATCGCCGGGGTTCGTAGCGGCCACTCTCCAGTCATCGCCCCATTCCAGCGTTCGGGCGATTTCTGTTAGCCGCGCAAAGATGGGGGCCTG
>JAYVKA010000626.1:0-2738 GCA_043768885.1 Planctomycetota bacterium | reverse complement strand
ATTTTCAACGGGAACAAATATGCATGAAATGATTCACAGCCTGATTAGCCATTCCCTGCAGTCGGTCGCCTTTCTGGCCGTTTTCGCACTCGCTGCCTGCGCTGCCAAGTCAGCCGAATCAATGCAACTGAATGTCTGGGTTGGCAGTGGCGGAACGGAAGGAATTCACTTGTTGCAATGGAGCGAAGAACAAGGCACATTGTCGCAACCGACGGTTGCGGCTGGACTCGCCGGTTCCGGTTTTATTGCGATTCATCCAAACGGCCAGTTTCTTTACTCGACCGGTCGCGAAAACAATGAAGAAATCCTGGCGGCGTTTCGCATTCACCGCACCTCGGGACTACCTACGCTTGAGCGAATCAATGAACAGCCGATTGGCGATGGCGGATCGGCTTGTATTGCGGTCGACAAAACCGGACACGTTTTGATGTCGGCGCAATACGGTGGCGGTTCGGTCGCAACATTTTCCATCAACGATGACGGCTCACTTGGACCGCGCGTCGCGCTGGTGGAACACGGCAAGGGTTCCGGAGTTGACCGGCAACGTCAAGTCGACGCGCATCCGCATTGGGTAGGCACCAGTCCCGACAACCGATTCTTGATGGTTCCCGATTTGGGTCGAGACCAGGTCGTGGTTTATGAGCTCGATCCCGCAACGGCCAAGCTGACCCATCACGCCGACGTCTCGGTGCCGCCTGGATCCGGTCCACGGCACATGAAGTTTCATCCCAACGGCAAATTCGCATACGTGCTGAATGAAATGAAACTGACGATCAGCTGTTTTGATTACCAGGCCGCGACGGGCAAATTCAGGGAAATTCAAACAATCGAAACGCTCACCGAGGATCAAAAAGACAAATACTTACAAGGAGCCGCCGAAATTTGCGTGCATCCAACGGGCCAGTTTGTTTACGCCTCCAACCGCGGCGACGATACGATTTCTGTTTTCTCAGTCGATCAAGCAACTGGTAAACTCACTTTCGTTGAGCGCGAATCAATCCGGGGCAGTTGGCCGCGAAACTTCAATCTTGACCCCAGCGGAAATTGGTTGATTGCCGGCGGGCAGTTTTCAAACACGTTGTCATTATTCGAAGTCAATCCGAAATCCGGGGCGCTGACATTTACTCGCAAGATTGTCAACGCTCCGGAGCCCATTTGTATTTTGTTTGACGCGCCGCCCAAGTCCGATTAAGTTCGTTCGCGGTTGTTGCCTTTGATTGTTCACCGGAACTTTTCCACCGCAAGTTTTGAAATTGCATGCTCATACCGTATAGCACTGACTCACCGATTTATCATTGGCCGTTTGCCACCATCGGTTTGATTGTCATCAACATCATGGCATTTACGTTTCAGATGGCGATCCCGGACAAGACAGACGGGCTGGACTTGATGGCTGATTTTGGGGGCATTCCCGGCTGGATCGATTTGGCATTGTCCCACGGTGATGGCTTGCACCCAATTCAATGGATCACTTCTTTTTTTCTGCATGGGAATACCCTTCATCTCGTTGGGAACATGATTTTTCTATGGGCTTTCGGCCTGATCGTAGAAGGAAAAATCGGCCCGTTCTTGTTTGCCATGCTGTACATGGGAGTTGGTATCTTCCAGAACGCTGTCCAACAAGTTTTGTATTTGCCTTACGCAGCAGGTCCGTCGGTGGGTGCTTCAGGTGCGATTTATGGAATCATGATGGTTGCCTTGTTGTGGGCGCCACAGGACAACTTGAAGTGCCTGTTGGGAATTTGGTATTACTTCTGGCTGGTCGACATTCCGATCGCCATGTTTGGTTTGGTTTATTTCCTCTGGGATTTCAGCTTTGCCTTGCTGGGAAATTTTTCGATGGGGACGTCGCTGCTGCACGTGATGGGAGCGTTGACCGGACTGGTGCCGGGGCTGGTTTTTCTGTTGATGCATTGGGTCGACTGCGAGCAACGAGATTTGATTTCGATGTTTCGAGAATTGTTTGGTCAAAAACCGCTTAAAATTCCCAAGTCGAAAAAAGAGGTTGAGCAGGAACAACACGATGTCGACATGGCCCGCGCCAATCGCAAAAACACGATTGATCGCAGCTGGCAATCGATGGACACGCATTTGAACGCCGGCAACGTCAAAGCCGCGATGGAAATGTTCCGGCAAATGCGAAAGCTGGACGCCAAAATCCAATGGAACGAGTCGATGCTGCTGCGGATTATCTCGCTGCTTCAGCAACAAGAGGATTGGGATAAGGTTGAAATTTACTCCAATGAATACTTGAACAATTTTCAGACCAAAGCCAATGAGATCCGTTTGAACCTGGTTCGACTGTTATTGATCCACAAGTCTTCTCCGCGAAAGGCAATCAAGGCCATCAAACAATTTGATTTGTCCACGCTCAGCGAAAAACAGGTTCAAGTTGTGAAGCAAATTGTGCGTAAGTCGCAAGAGATGATTGACGATGGAGTGATCGAGCTAGGTGAGGATTGATTGCAAACAACTGAGCATCAATTCGGCGGCTTCCAGTTGTCGTTCAGTTCGACTTGTGGCATGCAAACGGCGAGCCAAACGGCTTACGATTCTTGTTCCATCATTCTGGCGCCGTGCGAACGAGACAAACACAATCCCGTCGACTGTTTTTTCCGCACCCGGTCCGAGGTGGCCTGTGATGGCACCCGAAATCGTTGCTTCGGGTGTCTTTTTCAGAACCTGCTGGACCATGTCGTCCGTTGTTTGCTGTGACTCGGCAGTATGTTTTTCGATCG
>JAYVKA010000625.1:0-8560 GCA_043768885.1 Planctomycetota bacterium | reverse complement strand
AATTGAAAAGTGCCGACCTGGAGTTTGAGCATGTCGTTTCGAAGTCGAAAAATCAGGCTGTCGCTGCCGCGCTCGCTTTTTCCGACAATCGTTTCGCAGGAGCCGTGTCTTCCCAGGTGAAATCTGGATCGTTGCGGCCAAAATGTCCTCCCGAAGCCGTTTTTCTGAAGATCGGACGGCGAAGTTTGAGGTAATCGATAATGCCAGCGGGTGCCAACGGGAACTCCTCAACAATCATCTCGCAAATCGCATCGTCATCGATCTTGCCAGTGCCAAACGTATCCACGTTTACACTGACCGGATCGGAAACGCCGATGGCGTAGGCCAGTTGAACTTCGCAGCGGTCCGCCAAACCCGCGGCAACGACATTCTTCGCAACATGACGGGCCATGTAGGCAGCACTGCGGTCCACTTTGGTCGAGTCCTTGCCGCTGAAGGCACCGCCCCCGTGACGACCCCAGCCGCCATACGTGTCAACGATGATTTTTCGTCCGGTCAATCCGCAATCTCCATGCGGTCCACCAACTACAAATTTTCCGGTGGGGTTGATGTGATAAATGAGCTTGTCATCGACCATGTCTTTTGGGAGCGACGGCTTGATCACTTTTTCGATGACGAATTTTCTGATTTCGTCGTTGGTGACGTCGGGAGCATGCTGGGTCGAGACGACCACGGTATGAACCCGTTTGGGTTTGTCGTTTTCGTATTCAATCGTGACCTGGCTCTTGCTGTCCGGTCGGAGCCAGTTGACTTCTTTTGCAAACCGGGCGTCGGTCAAGCGTTTCAGGATTCGGTTCGACAACGCGATTGGTAATGGCATCAATTCCGGTGTGTCGTTGCAGGCGTAACCGAACATCAACCCCTGGTCGCCAGCGCCGATTCCTTTGCCTGCGGCACTGTTTTCATCGACTCCCTGTGCGATATCCGGACTTTGTTTGTCGAGTGCAACCAGCACGGAACATGTCTTGGCGCAAATGCCCATTTCATCGTCGGTGTAACCAACTTCGGCGATCACGTTTCGAACGACTTCCTGAAAATCGACGATCGCCTTCGAGGTGATCTCACCGGCGATGATCGCCAGGCCAGTTGTCACCATGGTTTCGCAGGCAACGCGGCTGTTCGGGTCCTGGGCCAACATGGCATCCAAAACGCCGTCGGAAATCTGGTCAGCCAGTTTGTCCGGGTGACCCATGCTGACTGATTCGCTGGTAAACAAGTAATTGCCACTGGGCACGGGATTTCCTCCAAAGGACCACTTGGACTGGGCGTAGAGAGAGACCGACAAATCGTCCCGGCATCCAAAAATGGCCAGTTCAATATGACGGAAAAATTTCCGTCTTAGTGTATTTGCCTCGATTGTCGTTCGCAAGCGGCAAAATAGAGATTGCGACACAATTTACCGGCGTCATGGAAACCATTCACGCCCTATTTTGCCAGTTTTCCGGCTATTTCCCGGCCAATATCGGTTGGTTGCCGATCCTTCGTTGGGCGGCAAATCAGGCTGCCCTGCGGCAACTGGTGCTGGATTGGGATTCAAAGAGCCTTGAAAGAGAATCAACCGTTCGTTCGATAGCGCCTCGCGAACCGCTAACCAGCTTTATCGCGTTTTTGGAAACACTCGCCGCATGCGCAGGATCACCCAACATGGTCCTGACAAAATCAGTCAGTTCAACCTCGTTGTGGACAACGGTCGCGCCCTGACAAGCGAGTAACAGATTGACGACGTCCCGAAAGTTCGAAGTGTTCGGTCCGAAACAAACCGGGACAGCAAGGGCAGCCGGTTCAATCATGTTTTGCCCGCCGCGGCTGCCCATGCTGCCGCCAACGAAACCGACACTCGCAATGCCCCACCACGAGGCCAACTCGCCAATCACATCGACGACGATCACCGCATTTGGATCGGGACTTGAATCAGGAAATTCCGAACGAAGGCAATATCCGTGTCCTCGCGCCACAAGCAGGCGGCAGAACTGCGGCACGTTGTGGGGATGGCGAGGCACTACTACCAAACGCAGGCCAGGAAAATTCTGCCGCGCATTTTCCCAGGCCTTCAGTACCAACTCGTCTTCGTCCGGCTGAGTACTTCCCGCGACGAACACAGTCTCGCCAGGGTGAAGAGCCAGTTGTCGGCGCAACTCGCCGATCGGCTCTGAATCGCGGTTGGTATTTGCGTTGTCAAATTTCAAATTGCCGGAGACGACTGCGTGCTCCGCAGGCACACCCAATTCAACAAATTTTCGGGCGTAGTCTTCGGTTTGCGCGATTACGAGATTGAGTCGGCACAACATGCGGCCAGCCAGCCAGCGAAATCGCTGAAACCGCCGATGGCTCCGATCGCTCATTCGTGCATTGATAACGGCTACGGGTACACAACGGTTCTGGCACGCTTTTAACAGGTTGGGCCACAATTCAAGTTCGGCCAAGACCACCATTCGCGGATTAACGCGGTTGAGCGCGTTTCTAACCGCCCACGAAAAATCAAACGGAAAAAAGAAAACAGTTTCGTTCGGGAATTTTTTGACGGCCAGGTCGTATCCTGTTTCCGTCGTGGTGGAAACCACGGGAACGCATCCCGGAATTCGTTGGCGAAGTCCCGCAATGATTCCCGGTAACAAATTGACCTCACCAACACTGACGGCGTGTAGCCATATTGTTGGCTGATCTCCAGAAAGGTCGGGAGCATGTCCCAAAAACTTTTGGGCAAAACCCCGGCGGTTCTTGCCAAGTCGAACGCGCCGCCAGACCAGCCATGGCGATGCCACAGCGAGGATCAGCAGATAGATTGCGTCCACCAGCAACATTTTCCCGGATTCCCTTCCAGTGTTTGTGCGACTTTTGCCGGAACGGCGATCAGGTGACGCCTTCCATATCCGAGCGCATGTGACAAGACTTGTATTTTTTGCCGCTGCCGCAGTGGCAAGGATCATTGCGACCCAAACGCGTGTCGCGATTTCGAATCGGTTCGACTTTGTGTTCGCCTTCCGTATCCGAGTGGGACATCTCGATAGCCCGGCGTTGTTGTTCGCTGATTCCGCCAGACGGTTGCGCTTCCGGGTGCGAAGCCCGCTGGCCGACAAACGTACGACTGACAAAGCCTTCGCTGAATTGTTCCATACGAAAAATCAGGTCCGTAACGCGTTCGTCAATCACTTCCCAAAGCGACTCGAACAAACGCATCCCTTCCCTTTTGTACTCAACCTTCGGATCCAGCTGTGCGATACCACGTTGGCCGACGGCACTTCGCAAATAGTCCATCGCCAACAAATGGTCTTTCCATGCGGAATCGACAACTTCCAGGAGGACCAGTCGCTCCATTCGTCGCATTTCAGGGTGGAAATGGTCTTCTACGATCGACTCAAGCTTCAACTTCAATTCTTCTTCTTCCAGCCGATCCACTTCATCGACCGGCAATTCCGTGCCCGTTCGCTCATTGAACCATTCGGCCAGGTCCGCCCCGGCACCGTTACCGTCCTTCAACGGAATGTTTCCCTTGTTGGCCAGATCCCTGATTCGTTGTCGCAGTTCTTCCACTGCGATTCGGCCACGCTGTTGCGACTCGGCACTTTTTGCAACCAGCATGTTGCGAATTTCGTCGCGGGGTTGTGAAGAAAAATCATCGCGCTCAATCGGAGTTTCAAATCGCTGGCTGGCCCATTCGGCCAGACCGTCACGATCCAGTTGGGGTTGGTTCGGCGTCGAGCGGTCGAAAATCGAAAGGCCGGCCATGACCGGATATTCGGCTTCCTTCAGGTCGTATTTTTCCCGGGCCTTTTCGCGAATGGATGTCTTTACCGCAGCAGTATCTGAGACGTCGGCGAAATCTTCGACCTTCAATTCCAGTCCGAACTTGCTGCGTGTCCAGTACAACGCCGTCCGCACGCCATAGTCGCGGTCCAGCATCTGGCGGGCTTCATCCAAATCGGTTTTGCGAATCGACTGTCTGGCCCGTTCCAATATCAGTTCATCGACGCGGTCCCGTCCAGCCTGTTTCAGCTCCGAATCGCGGAAGTTCAGATTCCAGCGGACATTGGCAAACTTGGACATCGCCTGCCAATTCCACTCGGCTTCTTCTTCGCCACGGGGAAGGTTTTCCTCAATCGCGCCGAGAACATCTGTTTCGGCACGCCGTTCGGCCTCGTCGCGTGCTGCCTGGGCAGCCTCATCGAATGATGAGTTGCGGAAAATCTTCGGATCAATTTCAACCGACAGCTTGTTTCCTGCGTATTTTGCAAACGATTCGGCACCAAACGTGGGTGCGAGAATGCTGCTCAAGACCGAATCGACCTGCTGGGTAATCATCTCCAGAACCATGTCCCGGCAGCTGGATCCATCGAGGATTTTCTGGCGGAAGCCGTAAATCCGCTTCCTCTGCTCGTCCATTACCTCGTCGTATTCGAGCAGGCTCTTCCGAATTTCGAAGTTGTACTCTTCGCGTTTCTTTTGGGCGCTGTCGATGCGGCGCGAAACCATTGCGCTTTCGATCGGCATGTCGTCTTTGAAACCGCCCAACTCCATCATGCGTCGGACAAATGGTCCGGCAAAAACGCGGATCAGGTCGTCGTCAAAGCTGAGATAAAAACGGCTGCTACCGGGGTCGCCCTGACGACCGCAACGACCACGCAACTGCAAATCGATACGTCGTGACTCATGTCGTTCCGTGCCGACCACGTGCAGGCCGCCAAGTTGTTTGACGACTTCGCCTTCCGCCGCCATTCCGAACTCGGCGTCGATCTCTTCGACCAGCTGGTCCCATTCGGCCGCTGGAATATCCAGTCGCGTTTCGTATTTGTTTTGAAGCCTGGCCCAGGCAAGCGATTCCGGATTTCCACCAAGCACGATGTCCGTACCACGACCGGCCATGTTCGTCGCGATCGTGACGGATCCCTTTTGGCCAGCCTGAGCGACGATCTCGGCTTCACGTTTGTGATTCTTGGCGTTCAAGACTTCGTGTTTGATTCCGCGTCGTTCCAGCATCGCGGAAAGCATTTCGCTTTTCTCGATCGAAACGGTACCGACCAGGATTGGGCGACCGCGATATTGAACCGAATCGATTTCGTTTCGATTGAACGCAAGTTTCTCGCCGTTGACGCTGCTGGCAATCGATACCGTACTGTCGTCATCCTGCTTGATTGTACCGGCATGAACCTCGCCTTTTTTGGTGCGAATCATGTCCCACTTGTGATAGGACTCGATTTCTTCGGCGACGGCCTTCCATTTGAATTTTTCCGTACTGTAGATCACGTCGGGATGGTGCGTTCGCTGCATCTTCCGGTTGGTCGGAATCGCGACGACGTCCAATTTGTAGATCTTCCAGAATTCGTTCGCTTCGGTCATCGCCGTACCGGTCATTCCGGCCAGCTTTTTGTAAAGCTTAAAAAAGTTCTGCAGAGTCACTGTGGCGAGCGTTTGCGTTTCTTCCTTGATCGTCACGCCTTCTTTGGCTTCGACCGCCTGGTGCAAACCATCGCTCCACTGGCGACCATCCATCAAACGTCCGGTAAACTCATCGACAATGATGATTTTGCCTTCCTTGACAACGTAATTCACGTCCAGTTTGTACAGATGGTGAGCCTTGAGGGCGTTGTCGATCAGATGCGGCCAGTCCATGTTGCCGGCAGTGTAAAAGCTCTCGACGCCAGCCAGTTTCTCGGCCTGGCGTACGCCGTCGTCTGTCAGCGTAACCGTGTGGTCTTTTTCGTTGACGATGTAGTGTTCTTCCCGTTTCAGTGCGCGGGCAATCCGGTCGGCATCGGCATAGCGGTGAGCGTCCTGGTGTGCCGGGCCCGAAATGATCAGCGGCGTTCGGGCTTCGTCGATCAGGATGTTGTCAACTTCGTCGATGACCGCAAAATTCAGTCTGCCCTGGGCCTGCTGATAGGATTTTGGATATTTGTCATCGCCCCGGGCAGCGGGCCGCATGTTGTCGCGAAGGTAATCGAAACCGAACTCGTTGTTGGTTCCGTACGTGATGTCGCAAGCGTAGGCTTCCTGTCGGCGACGGTTTCCTTCCTGGCCCTGCATGTCTCCCTGGATCGCACCAACCGTAAGTCCGAGGCCCATGTACAACGGAGCCATCCATTCCATGTCGCGGCGGGCAAGATAATCGTTGACCGTGATGACGTGAACGCCTTCACGGCTGATGGCATTCAAATATGCAGGCAATGTCGCGACGAGGGTTTTGCCTTCACCCGTTACCATTTCGGCGACCGCCCCGGAGTGCAAAACCATGCCACCGACCATTTGCACGTCGTAATGCCGCATCCCAAGGAATCGCTTGCCAGCTTCCCGAACGAGCGCAAAGGATTCCACAAGCAAATCGTCCGGAGTCTCGCCATTATTCAGCCGTTCCCGGAACCGAAGCGTTTCCTGCTGGAGTTCTTCGTCCGAAAACTTTTCGTATTTCGGCTCGAGCGCGTTGATGGAATCGACGCGACCCTGAAGCTTTTTGATCAGCCTCGCGTTGGAAGAACCGAACAAGCCGGTCAGCGACTTTGAAAACCAATTGCCAAAACCGCCGAAAACGACAGTCAGGAGATCCCAAAGACGCTCGAATATTTTTTCCATGAGCGGAATTGTCCGTTCAAAATTAGAGTTCGGCCATCTGCCAAACTGGCATCGTCAAAGACCAGTTTTGTCAGTAATACATTGCTGGCCGTTCACGGACTTCAACGTCCCAAAATGTGCAAAAACCGCCAGTTACCAGCGTATAGTTACACTTGACAGCGGTCAACGGAGATTGATTTGGGGCAGAAAAGCACGCGATAGCAGTTTCGGATACAGTTCAAACAGCAATGGGAAGCAATCGCCGTGCCATTGGCGGGTCAGCAAAGTCCGGGGATTTGCGTATCCGGGCCGGTTTCGAGGGCCATGAGCTGAACCGTAAACATCTGTTCTTTGCCGGTGATATCGGCAATCTGACATCAGTTTCGATACGTTCGAAAAGGTGATCAGACACAGGCAATTGACAACAACACGATACAAATCGAATCAATGAAAAAGCACGTCGTATCGAGGGACATTACCGGCCAAATGATCTTGCTGGGAACCGGCACCAGCGTCGGAGTCCCGGCACTCGGTTGCTCGTGCGCGGTTTGCACCGGCCGCCGACCCCGAAATGTTCGGACTCGGGCGAGTGCGATTCTCGGGTTGCCCGGCGGAAACTTGTTGATCGACACATCTCCTGATCTCCGCATGCAGTTGCTTCGGGAAGAGATCGGCATCGTTCACTCGGTCGTCTACACACACGAACACGCCGACCACATGGCGGGCTTTGATGACCTGCGACTGTTTCAGTTTTATCTTGGTCATCCGGTTCCCGTGTTTTGCAACAAAACCGTTCGGGACCGGCTGGAAAGATCGTTCGATTACGCCTTTGACGATTCTGACCAAACGCACACTGGTGCCGTGCCATCCATCGACATTACGAATATCGACGACCAGCCTTTCGAAGTCCTCGGTGCCACGGTGATTCCAATTCCCATGGAACATGGCCCAAGATTCAAAGTGCTTGGGTTTCGTGTCGGCAATGTTGCGTACTGTACCGACGTCAGCCACATTCCCGAACCAAGTTGGCCGTTGCTACAGGGTTTGGACGTTCTCATCATCGATGCCCTTCGACCGTTACCACATCCGACTCACATGAGCATCGACGAGGCGATTGACGTATCCCGGCGTTTGGGCGCGCATCAAACCTGGTTTACGCACTGCTCCTGTTTCCTGGACTGGTACGCCGTCAATCCGCACTTGCCAGCGGGTATCGGCGTCGGCTACGACGGATTGCAAATTGAATTGAGCTGATCTCCCACCGTCGCTCAATCGCGATTCGATTCGGAAATGTTTCTTCGTTTAGCATCAAATTTCTGTAGTTGCCTTTTGAATTGTTCCTGATGGCGCTGGTCTCGTTGCAGAAAATGAACTTCGCTCAAGACGATCAATTGCGGCGACCACGCGATAATTGTGAACAGTGTCGCCAGGAAATATCCCCAGGTTTTGGGGAGTGATGAAAACACCAGCCCAAAAATCGCCAGGACGACGAGAAACGACCAACAGGACCGCAATCGCTGTTCTGGCGGGATGCCCTGAAAAAATGACGACAATACCGCCAGTGCGAGTGGTGCAAGCAAGTATCCCGCAAAATAAATCATGGCCAAATCAAAATGGGCTGCCCGCAGGCAACCCATTACGACACTTGCGAAGACGACAAAGACCAGCAAGTTGACGATTTTGAATTTCACGGTTTGGCTTTTTCAGCCCAGTCCTATCCGTCGCTCAAGGAGCGGACGTAATCGCTGGCAATGCTGAGCACCTCTTCCATGTAGAAGTCTTTGATGATGTCCGATTTGTCAGGATTCAGCTGTTCTTCGATCTGCTGGCGGTCCTCTTCCTCGGCATTGAATTCCTTTCGTTGCTCGAAGAATTTTTCTTCATTCAACGTCAGGCTCGTCCGATCCTTGAATTCAATGTACTTGTCGATCTTCTTTTGCTCGCGGCCAAACCGGTCATTGGCAGCGATCCGCTGATGCGATCCTTCGGCCAATCGCTGAACCAGTCCCTGGGCATT
>JAYVKA010000624.1:0-8015 GCA_043768885.1 Planctomycetota bacterium | reverse complement strand
ATATGAAATTGATAACCCGAAGTGTAAACGAGGAATTCAGTACAACTTGAACGCTCCCTTCAAAACCAGCCGCCGGGTCGAGTTCCGCGAAACAGACATGGCCGGCATCGTACACTTCTCGAACTTCTTCACATGGATGGAGCAGGCGGAACACGAAGTCTGGCGGTTCCTTGGCCTGGGTGTGATTTCCAATATCGAAGGGCACACTATCAGCTGGCCCCGCGTTAGCGCGGAATGCAGCTACCGCCGGGCCCTTCGCTTCGAAGAAATTATCGAAGTCGAAATTGCCATCGCCCGAATCGGCACGAAGAGTGTGACTTGGGTCGTGCGGTTTTTTCAGGCAGGCCAACCGGTCGCCAACGGCTCAATCACGACGGTTTGCTGCCAGATCGAACATGGACAGCAACCCGTTTCGATCGACATACCGAAACCGATTCGCGAAAAACTTTCTCCGCTCGTGGAAGCCCCCGAATGACTCCCTGGATTCAGGATCTGACGATTCGCCTGGCAACCGGATTGGGCAATGTCGCACCGGAAATCCGTGATCGGCATACGAAGTGGATACTGGCCCAACAGCAGCCCGACGGTGGATTTGCCGGCCGCATGGGTGGCAGCGATTTGTATTACACAACGTTTGGTTTGAGGTCGCTTTCGATTTTGGGCGAACTGTATGGCCCGCCAGCGGAACTGGCCGCAGGTTTTCTGAAAACACAAATGGCGTTACCGCAGACAGTTGTCGATTTCTTTTCGCTATTGATGGCCGCCAAATTGATTGAGGCCGCGGCGGGCATCGATGTTTTCTCCGACGCAGACCCCCAATCGAATCAGCGGATCGCGGACTTTCTGGAATCTTTGCAGCGGGACGATGGCGGTTTTGCCAAAGCGCCGGAGGGAGCCGCCGGCAGCACCTACAACACCTTTCTCGTGATGCTGGTCAGCCAGTTGATCGACCACACGCTGTCACGTCCGGATGACATTCTCCGATTTTTAAACGCACAGGCCAATTTGGAAGAAGGGGGCTGGCGCGAGATTCGGGCCAGCAAACGGGCCGGGACAAATCCAACGGCAGCCGCAGTCGGTGCGTTGCAAATCATGGAACATCCCGAAGCGATCGACCGCGAGCTGACGCTCGATTTTTTGTGCGAGATGCAGACCGACGAAGGTGGCCTGCGTGCGAACACCCGCATTCCGATCGCTGACTTGCTGAGTTCCTTCACCGGCGCGTTGACGCTGGAAAACCTGGACGCCGCCAACGAAATTGACCGAGCCGCCCTTGGGAAATTCGTAAATTATCTCCAGGCCCCCGACGGCGGCTTCCTCGCCGCAGTCTGGGACGAAGCCCGCGACGTGGAGTACACATTCTACGGCCTGGGATGTTTGGCGTTGTTGGCCGACGGCAAGGCGAGCAGCGATGTTTGAGCCGGCAGAACACGATTCGCGCCCGGAGAGCAAATTTTCCGGATAGAATCTCCAGGATGGAAACTCTTGGCGACAATGCCCAAAAAGCTGATGGAATTGAAACCACACTGGTGACCGATCGCCATCGCTGGTTTCCGTCACGCCGGGCCATTTTTGCGGCGATGGTTTTGATGATCCCGTGGATGCTGATCACGGTTCCTTCTGTGACGTCGCCACCTTCGCAAGGTGTGCAATTACGAACGTTTGGTTGGCCGTATGTTCATTGCTGGAATTTTGAGGCAAACGATGATGTAGACGTAGATTTTCTGATCAGTTTTTCCCAGATACCAGAAATAGTTGAGATTCTGGAGCCCTGGCAATCGGTAGATTATTTTCAACGACTTGGTCAACCCAATGACTATCCCGTATGGAGCAAATCCGATCACTGGCGATATTGGGGATCATCGACGAGAAAAATCACTTGGTATAGGGGACCGTTGTTGGCAAATGCCGCGATTGGGATGGGGATCTATCTAGTGATCCTGGTCGTTTTGGAATGGCGAATTCGAAAACGGGGCGGGCTGTTTCGATTTCGGTTGATGGATGCTTTCGTTGCCGCGGTGATTTTGGCTATTCCTCTGGCAACACTTGGCAACACACTTGCCGGATCGGCACGGGACGAGCGTCTGCTGAATGAGCTGCGGGAACTGGGTGCGACAGAGACTGGAACCCGGTCCGGGGCCTTTGCCCCAATCTGGCTGAACCGGTTGATGGATAATCGTCTTACGTCCCTGATTTCGCAAGTCGATTCGAAACGCAGTTTGTCGAGGGTGACGGAAATTGACTTGTCCAGGTTGACCTTTGTTCGTCCCGTCGATCACGCGGCATTTGCACGCATTGCACAAATCATCAACGATTTTGACCGGCTTGAAGTCGTAACAATTGGATTCACCAAAACACGGATTGCCGACCTGCTTGAATCGATCGATTCTCAACGGGTCATCGAGTTGACTGTAAAAATCGGCCCCGACGACCTGACCGAATCGGAAGCGGCGGGCTTGGCCAATTGTACGGAAGTCAGGAAACTCTCGGTTGGCCCAATCATGCTCTGGGCGGACTTTCCGGGTAACTACCAAAGAGTATCGCCAACGAAACAAATGACACTTCTGAGCGCGATCAAGCCAATGACCAAGCTCCGCGAACTGGAATTGCACTGGATGACCATTCGGGAAGTAGATTGTCCGGGCTTGTTGGATTTCCCGTCTCTGGAATCCATTTCTTGCCTGTCGATCACTGCCGAAGCGAGGGAAATTCTCCTGGAAAGTAGCCCGGGCCTGAAGATCGTTTGCAATCCCAAGTGAACGCGAAAAAAATCCTCGCCCATACTCTCTCCCCGCAATGGATGGTGGAGTCAGCCGATTATTGTTCCGAACATTGAATGGCTACCCGGTGTACGCCGTTCCGTCTTTTGCCGACAATGAATTCGGTGTCGAGTCGAGGAAATATTGAAAACCCGTCTAAACAATGCCTGATCTACAAGTTCAAAACGTCACGAAAGAATTCCCCACTCCCGGCGGTACGCTGAGGATTCTGGATGGCGTGAATCTTGCGTTGGCAGATGGTGGGAATGTGGCGGTGATTGGGCCGAGCGGGTGCGGGAAAAGTACTCTTCTGCACATCATCGCGGCACTCGATGCTCCAACTGGTGGAACTGTGAAGCTGGGGGGGCAGAATCCACATGCGATGAAGGCCAACGAACAGGCAGCATTTCGCAACGCTCAAATCGGATTCATTTTTCAGGAACACCATTTGCTGCCGCAATTGCCCGCGATCGACAATGTGGTGCTGCCGGTGATGGCTAAGCGGTCGGTGACGAAAGCTGATCGGGACCGGGCGATGCAGTTGCTCGAGGATGTGGGACTGGCCGAGCGGGCGACACATTTGCCTGGCGAATTGTCAGGGGGCGAACGGCAGCGGGTGGCAGTGGCAAGGGCTTTGATGTGCGCGCCAAAATTGCTGCTGGCCGATGAACCGACAGGCAGTCTGGACGAGTCGAACGCGGAAGGCGTGGGGCAGATGTTGCTGGACGTACAGCGGCGATCTGGTGCCATGCTGGTTTGCGTGACACACAGTGCTGTGCTGGCCGGAATGTTTGACAAACGAATGCGGCTGAAATCGGGGAAGTTGATTCAGGATTGAGTAAATAACCCTTTAGAAATTCAGCACTTTCAATTTTCCGGTCCCACAATTTTCCGGTCCAACTTTTTTGAATCACCATGCCTGACTACAAATCAATTTACGACGACGTGATCCAGCGCGAGGAGAACTACAATCGTGCGGAGAATTCGCCTGGGTTCCTGAATTGTCTGGCGGCAACGCGCGAGCTGGAGATGATTGGCGGACGGGCGCTCGATCTGGGTTGTGGAGTCGGTTTTGTAGTGGAGTTGTTGAGTTCGCGGCCCTATTCGCTCGATTGTTGGGGGGCGGACATCAGTACGGTTGCTGTCGAGCGAGCGCGGGAACGGGTTGCGGGGCGAACTTCGTTGGACGCCGACCGGATCATTCAGCTTGTCGACCAGACTCTGCCGTTTGACGACAATTGGTTTTCATTGGTCACCTGTTTTGACATGCTGGAACACGTGGACGAATCCGATATCGAAAAAACAAAAAACGCGATCGAGCGGGTGATGCGACGGGGCGGGATTCTGTTCGCTTCCGTTTCCTGTCGTCCGTCAGGATACAACGATCAATTCGGAGACAATCTGCACAGAACCGTGCGCGGGATCGACTGGTGGGTGGAAACACTTCAACCGGACCGGGCCGATTTTGATCGTGCCCGGAACCAGCTGGTACTTTGGAAACGATATCGCAAAGCTTCGCGCCAATAAACGAAAAAATGTCCGGAAAACTCTCACCCCAATTCGGCTGGCGCAGTGCCTGGTTTTACTGGCGCGGAAGTCTGGCAGTGATTGCTGCGGTGGCTATCGCGACGGCGATTCTGACGGGAGCATTGCTGGTCGGTGCGAGCATGCGGAGCAGTCTGCGGTCATTGGCCCTGGCCCGACTGGGATCGGTCGATTCGTTGATGATTTCCAGCGGCTTTTTCCGCCGCGAACTGGTTGACGAGTTTCAGGCAACACCCGGCTTCAGTGATCAGTTTGATTCAGTTCACGGTGCGATCCTGATTCCGTCGGCGGCGATTGAGTCAGCAGGGACCAATTTGACGGGCCGATCGAGCGGGATTTCTGTTTGGGGAATTGGAACGAATTTTGAACAGCTGTTTGCGCCGGGGCAAGAACGCTGGATGGTTCCAACAGGCGATCAGGTTGTGTTGACTCGAACTCTGGCCAGGGAACTGGGGATTGACGAATCCAAACTTGGCGACGGCCAGGCTTCGGTGACGATCCGAATGACCAGGCCATCGCGATTGGCGGGTGACAGTGCGCTGGGGAAGAAAAAGGATTTGACGACCAGTTTGGTTCGGCTATCGGTCACGGGAATCGCGGACGATGCGGAGCTTGGCGGAATTGGAATGTGGGCGACCCAGGGTGGCATTCGCAACGCATTTGTTTCGCTGGCGACACTTCAAGCGGCCCTTGACGAACCATCCATTACGGTCGCTGCCGGACAGGATTTTGCGAACGTGATCCTGCTGGGGACAAAGACACCCGAATCCGGTTCGGACGACGTGAAATTTGGATTCCTTCGAAAAAACCTGAAACCCCGGCCGGCGGATTTGGGACTGGACGTTCATCCTGTCATGCAGCAATTCGGAGCGCGAGAGACCCCGGAGACCGTTCGGAGTTATTCCAGTCTGACCACGGCGCAGCTTGTTTTTGACGACAAAACGGCTGAGGTTTTTCAAAACGCATTTCCCGACGCGACGCCGGTTTCGACATATCTTTTCAACTCGGTTCGATTGAAGGGAACCGACGAGTCAACGAACGACGCGATTTTGCCATACAGCATGTTTTCGGCGATCGATTTCGGGCCGGCTTTCCCAATCGAATCGCCTGATGGAGCGCCACTGGAACTCAAATCGCCAAATGATCTGATTTTGAATGAATGGACCGCCAGTAATCTGGGTGCCGTAGTCGGCGACACCGTTGTCGTGAAATACTTTGAGCCTGAATCGACCCATGGCCAATCGATGGAACTGGTTCACGAGTTTCGAGTGGCCGGAATTGCAAAACTGACGGAGCCTGCCGAGCCGTTTCGGTTACGGGGACGAAACGAGTTGATCCCGTCGAGATTTGACAAGGCACCGACGTTGGCAAACGATCCCGACTTGACGCCACACGTTCCCGGCATGACGGACAGCCAGTCGATTGAAGACTGGGATGTGCCGTTTGACATGACCGAGCGGATTCGTCCTGTCGATGACGAGTACTGGAACTCTTATCGAACGACGCCGAAAGGATTCGTATCGCTGGAAAAGGGAAAGGGACTTTGGTCCAGCCGGTTTGGAACGATTACCGGATTTCGGATTCCGGAGAATGTGAATGTTGAAGACGTTCGCAAAGAGGTTGTTCGGCTTTGGCAACAGGGAGAAATCGATGGCGGGCTGCATTTCGTTCCGCTACGAAACAGGACAATTCGCGCCAGTTCGGGAACGACTCCGTTTGACGGTTTGTTTCTGGGATTAAGCCTGTTCATTATCGTCGCTGCGTTGCTGTTGGTCATGTTGCTGTTTCGATTGGGGCTGGATGAACGGATTCGGCAAGTCGGTACGTTGGCGGCGGTTGGTTTTACGTCAGGGCGAATCACACGGTTGTGGCTGGGCGAAGCGACACTGCTTGCAACGGCCGGGGCGGTCATGGGAGCGGTGCTTGGAATCGGCTGGGCCGCGTTGATGATTTACGGGCTGACCACCTGGTGGGTCGCGGCGATTGGACAGCCCTTTTTGCGGCTGCAACTGGATCCAATTTCGATTGTGCTGGGTGCGGTGCTGGGAATCGCGGCGGCGTTGCTGACGACGATTTTGGGAATTCGACAAATCAGCAAACAACCCGCGGCACAGCTTCTATCAGGGCGATCTGAGACGGGCGAAATCCGGGCGACTGGCCACAAAAAGAGTTTTCGCTGGATGGCGTGGATGCCGTACGTATTGTTGGTGGCGGCACTGGTTTTGTCCGTTGCGGGACAGCAATTGTCGGGTGACAACCAGGCTGGGGCGTTTATGGGTGGCGGGTTCCTTGTATTGACGGCTTTGTTGATGCTGGTTCGGCGCTGGATTGCTACATCAACGGAATCGGAAACAGCTGGCGTCTCCAGTATTCCCGCGTTGGCTCGATCGAGCCTCTTACGCAATCCCCTTCGAAGCACGTTGACGGTTTCTCTGGTGGCGGTTGCCACGTTTCTGGTTGTGGCGATCAGTGCTTTTCGGCTGGCACCCAGCGACCAGTCTTCGGGCGGGATCGATTTTGTAGCGACCAGTGCCCAACCGATTTTCGCGGACTTGAACGGTGCCGGCGGTCAAAAAGAGTTGTTGGGAAAAGAAAGCGTGCTCGACCCGGCGACGCGTATTTATTCGTTTCGCTTACAGGCTGGAGACGATGCGAGTTGCAATAACGTCTATCAGTCGTCGCGGCCCCAGGTGCTGGGTGTTCCAAATTCCTGGATTGAAAGGTTCGACACCGACGATTCACCGCGCATGCGGTGGGCGGGAAGTTCGGCAAATTCGACTTCCCTGAAAAAAAATCCCTGGCGATTGCTGGATGGAACGGTGGAAAAAAGCCTGGCGCGCACCAACACAACTGATGAAAATGAAATGATTGTCGATGCCGTGATCGACAAGAATACTGCGTGGTACAGTTTAAAGGTTTACACCATCGGCGGTTTGTTTCCGGTCGAATTTGAATCCGGTTTAAAAGTCAGGTTCCGCGTCGTCGGTTTTCTCGACAACAGTTTGTTACAGGGAAGTTTGCTGATCGGCGAATCGGATTTTGAGCGGCTGTTTCCGGCAGTCAGCGGTTACCGGTTTTTCCTGGTCGATACGCCAGCCGCCCATGCTTCGGCAGAAAATGGGGACCAGGATATTTCGCGGCTGGAAAGGGGATTGGCCGATCAGGGGTTTGACGCGAGGTCATCGACTTCGCTGCTGGAAAGATTCATGTCGGTTCAAAATACTTACTTGTCGGCATTTCAGTCGCTGGGCGGACTGGGTTTGTTGCTCGGCACGTTGGGACTGGCGGCGGTAATGTTCCGCAACATTGTGGGGCGGCGCGCCGAGCTGGCAGTGATGCGTTGTGTGGGATTCGCCCCCAGGAAACTCGCGGAGATGATCTTGATCGAACAGGCGTGGCTGTTGGGGCTGGGGTTGCTGGTTGGAATTGTGGCGGCGGCATTTTGCACTTTGCCCCATATCATTGCTGGCGGAGCTTCGGTTCCGTGGAGTGGACTGACACTGATTCTGGCCGGTGTCGTCCTGGCTGGATTGATTACCGGGTTGTTTGTGGCGAGAAAGGTGATTTCGCTGCCGGTGATTGCGAGTTTGCGAAGTGGGTAATTTCCGATTCGAATTGACGTGGACAGGCGGCGGCTTGACTAATCGGCCGAAAAAAAGACACTATAGGGCGCGAACTGATTCTGCCCTTGGGCAGTCTGCCTTGCGGTTT
>JAYVKA010000623.1:0-4919 GCA_043768885.1 Planctomycetota bacterium | reverse complement strand
CATCAAACAACGCCCGGAAGCCTCGCGAATCAGCGGGTAACGGTTTTCCAGCTCGGGCAATAACTCTTCGACGATGTGCGACGCGTGCCGGGGATCGTTTGCGTACTCACGCAATCGATCGTGCGGATTGTTCAGCGCGACAATCATCGGCGGAATTTCCAGCGATGCCATCAGATTTTCCAGCACGATTCCCAATCTGGAATAGCGCATGTAGTCATCGCCATCGTGCACAATCAGCAACCGGTAACGGCGATAATCGCGATAACCAGGCGGCAACCAGACTCGGACTGTTCGATGACCGCCAAACGCGTGGCTGTTCAAATCGAAATTAACCAGCTGGCCTCGCGGATTCGCATCGTCGCGAATTGACCAATCGGGATTGATGTAGCCCGGGCAGTGAACAACCGAGTTTCCGCCAAACGGATCCATCGCGGTATTTGGGTTGCCCGGATCGTGGACCCATTGTTCATTTCCACCAATCACCACGCCGAACTTGTATTCGATTCGCGATCCGTCGGGGAACTGCAAACGATAGTACCAGAGGTCTGTCCCCTCGATGCGGATCATCTCAATCGCTTGAGGGAGCCCGTAGACCCAGTGGCGAACGAATACGGCGTCGGCTTTTCCCTGAAACACAAACGTCACGCTCGTGTCATCAACGATCGGCACCTGATTACGAGCGAGCGCTGCTCGCAGTTTTGCCGGGCTTGCGTCCTTGTCCATTTCCAGTTGGTTTAGCTGCACTTGCTTCATGCGCAAAACGCCTCCGTGCGACCATTCGTGGCCAGTTGTCGCGTCTCGTTCGACGCATTCCATTTTCCATCGCGACGTTCGACCCAGTCAGACGAATCAAGCAACACGCATGACGAATCGGAAAATCGCTTTGCCAGTACCGACATCCGTAGTGTATCGTCCAGTCTCAATCGGTTGGCCGGATCGGGGAACGGCAACACGCGGCCGATGATACCGGCACCGGACCGCAGGATTTCCGGATTGCTGTCTCCCTGCGGCAAGCGGTCGTGAAAGAAAACCATTTGCGACGCCAGAGCCATTGCCCCGCCTGACCAGGCGATGATTGGCAGGTCCGGGCGGGCTTCCAGAATCGCAAAAATCTTCAGCCGGTTCATGATGATCGCTGAATGTCCACCTGCAATCAGAATCGCCGAAACGCTACCGAGAATTTCGTACAGTTCTTCACGTTGGCTCACCACGCTTGGACGATGATCAAAATCAATTTCTGCGTCGTAGTCGTCGCAAACCTGGCAAGTCCGCAGGAAATATTCCCGGTCGAGTTGCCGCAACATGTTCAGTGACGAATCCAGTTCGGGTTGAAAATCAACCAGTTCGCGACTTGCGGCAAGAATCTTGTTCGTGGCCCGCATGAAATAGCTGACCCGCATCCGGTAAACGTCCCGCATGTGACGCAACACGTCCTGCCGCTTTTGCAACAATTGTATCACCAGCGGATCCTGGGCGAAAAGAAACTCGGTCCGGCGAAACAGCCTCAGGTTGATGATTTCGTTGGGAATCGCATGGACGATTTTTTCGTCTTCCCCCTCGGCTTCTTCCCAGCCAGCCGTGATCAACGCCAGCCGCCCGTTCAGCCCCATCCGGTTCAGCGCGCCCCGCAACGATTCGTATTCCGGCTGCGGCCCAAGAAGTGAGATCTTCCGCTGGTTGGGATCAGGTGGGAGCATTCGGCGTGAGAAAGTTCGTTGGGGAGAGAATTCTGTAGAATGGACTTGGATTTCCCATCTTACCTCAAGTTAAACTCTGGCTATAGCAGACAGGATACGGGCAGTCGGGCTACAATAAACCGGCTACAAAAAATTTCTAACGGAAAGTCCCAAAAAAATGCCTGGTCGAATTGGAATATGAGTGATCCCGATCCGTTCGTAACACAAGACCATAACTCTGCCGATCACGGTCTCGGCGCGGACAAATCAGACGACAAGCTTCCGTCGTCAATTGGCCGATACAAGGTCGAAAAAATTCTCGGCTGCGGCGGTTTCGGCATGGTCTACCTCGCACGCGATGAGACACTCGATCGCCCGGTGGCCGTGAAAGTTCCCCACGCAAAACTGGTCTCCCGTCCGGAAGACGCCGAACTGTATCTGGCCGAAGCCCGCACGGTTGCCAGCCTGGATCACCCCAACATTGTTCCCGTTCACGATGTCGGCAGCTCGGCTGAGTTTCCCTGTTTCGTTGTTTCGCGATTCGTCTCCGGTTCGGATTTGGCCTCGAATTTGAAACAGACCCGCCTGTCGTATTTCGAAGCAGTCGCATTGGTGGCAACGATCGCCGATGCTTTGCACTACGCGCACAAACGCGGCATTGTCCATCGCGATATAAAACCCGCCAACATCCTGGTCGATTCTGATGGAAAGCCGTTTGTTGTCGATTTTGGTCTGGCCCTGCGCGAAGAAAGTATTGGCAAGGGGGCACGGCATCTGGGCACTCCCGCCTACATGAGTCCCGAACAGGCGCGTGGCGAAGGACATCGGGTCGATGGCCGCAGCGACATCTTCAGCCTGGGCGTGATGTTTTATGAAATGCTCGTGGGCCGCCGACCGTTTCGGGCCGACACCCAGGCCGAGATGTTCGACCAGATTCTCACGCTCGAACCCCGGCCGCTGTCGCAGTATGACGAACGATTTCCCAAAGAGCTGCAGCGCATCTGCCTGAAAGCCCTTGCCAAACGGGCCAGCGACCGGTTTTCCTCGGCCCACGAAATGGCTGAAGACCTGCGGCATTTTTTGAACTCGCCAGAAAGCCAGTCGGCCGAGCTCCCCACGAGACAGTCTGGCGGCTCCAGAGAAACCGCAGTTCCGGCAACCCCTACGCCGCGTGATTCCGGCAAATCCACCCAACCCAACCCGGATTCCGAACGTCCCGACTCCGACAGCCAGATACTGAAGATCGTCCCAAAGGGGCTCCGCTCGTTCGACTCGCATGATGCCGACTTCTTCCTGGAGCTGCTGCCGGGAGCCAGAGACCGCAACGGTCTGCCTGAGACCATTCGATTCTGGAAAACGCAGATCGAAAGCACTGACGCGGAGGCGAGCTTTTCAATTGGGCTGATCTACGGGCCATCGGGTTGTGGCAAATCGTCGCTGGTCAAAGCCGGTTTGCTGCCACGATTATCACCCGGTGTGATCGCCGTTTATCTCGAAGCCACCCCCGACGAGACCGAACTGCGATTGCTCGCAGGTTTGCGAAAACGCTGTCCGCTGCTGGATGAGAATTTGTCGCTGACGGAAACACTTGCCGGGCTGCGTCGTGGCCACGGGCTGCCCCCAGGCAAAAAAGTCCTGGTCGTGATCGACCAATTCGAGCAATGGCTGCACGCCAAACGTGATCAGGAGCACACGGAACTGGTCGCCGCGATGCGGCAATGCGACGGCCAGCACGTGCAGTGTATTGTCATGGTTCGCGATGATTTCTGGATGGCCGCCACCCGCTTCATGCGTGACCTGGAAGTCCGTCTGGTTGAGGGACAGAATTCAGCAGCCGTGGATTTGTTCCCAATCCGGCACGCTGAAAAGGTGCTTGCGGCGTTTGGTCGTGCCTTCGGTGCGTTGCCCGATGAAACCAAATCACTCAGCAAGGAACAAAACGAATTTCTGTCGCAGGCTGCGGCCGGGCTGGCTGAGGAAGGAAAAGTCGTCTGCGTCCGTCTGGCCTTGTTTGCCGAGATGTTCAAGGGGAAACCGTGGACTCACGCCGCGTTTCGCGAAGTGGGCGGCACCACAGGCGTTGGTGTTACGTTTTTGGAAGAAACTTTTGCCGCCAAAACCGCCCCGCCGGAACACCGCTACCACCAGGCAGCCGCTCGGGCCGTTTTGAAAGACCTGCTTCCGGGTTCAGGAACAGATATCAAGGGTCACATGCGTTCGCGCGAGGAATTGTTGGCCGCTTCCGGCTATGCTGATCGGCCTCGCGAATTTGATGACCTGCTGCGGATTCTCGACAGCGAATTGCGATTGATTACGCCAACGGACCTGGAGGGAGTGGAGAGTAGAACGATTGTCCCCAATCGTTCCGAGTCTGTTGATTCAGAGTCCAAAGAACAATTGGGACAATTGTTCTACATTCCCGCCTCCCGCTTCTATCAACTCACCCACGATTACATGGTGCATTCGCTGCGGGATTGGTTGACTCGCAAACAAAAGGAAACTCGCAAGGGCCGGGCCGAACTCAAGCTTGCTGACACCTCGGTGACCTGGAACTCCAAGCCGGAAAAACGCTTCCTGCCGTCGTTGGTAGATTGGTTAAGCATTCGTCTGCTGACGGACCGTGGAAAGTGGACGGAACCCCAGCGGAAAATGATGCGAAGAGCGTCCAAAGTCCACGGGCTGACATGGGGTGGGGCGCTCGCGGCAGTGTTGGTGATCGGGTTGAGCGTCCAGTACTGGGTGTCGCAGCGGGATTGGGCCAGCAAACAGCAGCAAACGCAAACGGCTGCTACATCGCTGCAAAATAACCTGGGACCGACGATCCCGATCAACATCCGCGAACTGCAGAAGCTGCCGGAATCGTTGGTATTGGCGGAACTGCAAGAGCGTTTTGCCACCGACAATCCACGGCACAAGGTGGCGGTTGCCTTTGCCCTGGCCACGTATGGCCAGGTCGAGACCGATTATTTGGTCTCACGCATCGACGATATCGGCACAGCTGATACGGCCAACTTTGTGGACGCCTTGGCCATTGATCGTTCGCGAGCCGTGGCGGCGCTGAAGACCGCCGCGGATCAATGTGCTGCGGAAGCCCTATGGCGACGCAAAGCCAAACTGGCCGTCGCTGCACTGGCGCTCGGCGACACGTCAATCGCTGCCGACATGTGCCAATACGCAGATCGACCCGATCCGGGCCAACGCACGATTTTCATCCACGAATTTCCCCAATGGGAATGGCTTCTG
>JAYVKA010000622.1:0-5988 GCA_043768885.1 Planctomycetota bacterium | reverse complement strand
CGACCAATCTTCAATTTCCAGGCGAACTCCTGATTGGCCATTGGAATCCACCTGATTGAAACAGCTTCTCCAATGCATGAAGTTCCCTGTTCAACATTTCCGACTCGGGCCAGCCAACGTTCTGTTTCATCAAATCGCCCAATTCGGCAACCTGCTTGCCCAGTTGGTTGATGCCCTCGTCATACAGCGATGCATCTTGCAGTCCAAAACGAACCGCAATCGAGTCCCACGACTGGGGCTTCGGAGGCAGGTTCCCTGGCCAAAGACGCGGGATGAAAAACGCAGCGAGGGAAATGCCAATGACCGTCGCGACCGATGATCCCATGATCCATTGCCATCGACGCGTTCGGTTCGTCGAAGTAATGTAGGATGTCTTTGGAGCCGGAACGCTTGCCGGTTGATGCATGTGCGCCAGGCAGTCGTTCAGCAGACGTTCGACATCCGACGCCGACTGGAAACGGTCCTGCGGTTTCTTTTCCAACAGCCGGTCTATCACATTGGCCAGCGTCAGGGAAATCTGCTCGTTTCTGGTGTGCACGGGTTTCGGTGGTTCGTTGCCGATTTTGTGCAGCACCCCCATCGGCGAATCAGCCCGAAACGGCAGGTGCCCGGTTGCGAGGAAATACAGCAAACTCCCCAGGCTGAACAAATCGCTCCGTGCATCGCAGTCCTCCCCGCGACTCTGCTCTGGCGACATGTAATTCAGTGTGCCCGCCAACCAACCTGTCTTCGTCATCGACTCGTCTGTTTCGCATCGAGCCAACCCAAAATCCGTGATCACCACGCGGTTGACCTGGTTATCGACCAGGATATTTCCGGGCTTGATGTCGCGATGGACCAGCCCCTGCGAATGAGCAGCCACCAAGCCCGACGCAATCTGCATTCCGACGCGAACAATCTCTGTTTCCTGCATCGGCCCACGATCCTCGACCAATGTTTGCAATGATGGCCCAGCCACATAGGGCATCACAAACCACGGCACGCCCTTGCTTTCATCAATGCCGTGAATCGCGATCACGTTGGGATGAAGTACAGCAGCCGCCGCGCGGGCCTCGCGGGCAAAGCGCTGCTTGGCCGTTCCGTTCCGCGCCCACCTCGGCAAAATCATCTTGATCGCAACCGGCCGATGAAGTTCCTGGTCAAAACCGCGAAGTACGACTCCCATCCCGCCACATCCGATCACGCTTTCGATGTCATACCGGCCCAACCGCCCCATCATTTCCGGATGTCTTGGCGGATCGAGCAGGTGGTCGAGTGCATTCCGGAGGGTCTGCAATTCGTATTCATCGAGGTCCGATCGATTGATCTCTTTCCCGGGCACATGAAGATCAGTTACAGTCGGAACAGGCGTTTGCGCAGAGATCTCAATCAGGCTGGACGCCATCTCGTACCGCCATTCCTGACCAGCCGCAGTTTGCAACATTCGTTCCTGGCATTCCGTACATTCGGACAAATGCGTTTCGATTTCCTGTTGGGACCAATTGGTCTGACGCTCTGCTACGACCATTGTCAAATCATGGTCGGAGACATGCCGCGGAGAAATCCTGTTATCGTGTTCCAGTTTCATCGATTCCCCTTTCGATTCCCATTCATGTTTGCGTCCAATTCCGCCCCGGTTTCCGCCAGTCGTTTTTGAACTTCTTTTTTCAAACGCGCGAGAACTCGCGAACGCGCGATATAAATGGCTCCAGTACTCAACTCCAGTTCCCTTGCAATCGCAGCGACGGGTCGCTGCTGAATTTCGGTTTCCCAAAATGCCTTCCAGGTTTTTTCCTGAACCTGGCCGCGAACTTCCTGTGCGATTACCCAAAAAATCTGTTTTTCAAACTGCCGACGAAATTCCGCTGATTCATTGGGTGATGGACTCGCGGGTTCAGACCAGTCTCGATTCAACTCGCCATTCGTTCGAATCCGGTCCCGGGCCTGCTTTCGAAGAAAATCGATCGCGATGTTTCGCGTAATCCGGTAAAGCCATCCCCGAAATGTGACACTCTCATGGGCCGCATCAAACTGGTTGACGGCACTGGCCACGCGACTCAGTACTTCTTGCGTTACATCCGTCGCGTCGGCATGTTGCAATCCGCGCGCTGAGACCACCCGAAAAATCAGCGGCTGGTAAATGCCGGCAAACTCGTTCCAGGCCGCCACATCTTGCGGGTCATGCAGTTTGGCGATCAGGCTGTATCGTGTGTCAGGTGTCAAATTCATGGTTCATTCCTCTTTCCACACGGTACTACGACGACGTACGGGAATCCTTTCACGATCAACTCGCGGAATCCCTATTTTTGGGAATTCCGCAGCATGGACTGGTCGTATGCTACCAATTCCACGTGATTTCCTTCCGGGTCGTTCACAAAAACACCTCGCCATCCGATCCAGTCGAACTGCTCGACCTTGTACTCAATTCCGTGCGATTCGAACCATTGCATCGCCGCTTCTTGTTCTTCGAACGGCAAAGACAAAGCCAAATGATGAAGCGAGCCCGAATCGTGCCCCATTTGCTTTTGATCCGTGGCGTCATCCTGAAACAGAGCCAGGACCGTGGTATGCCCGCCAAAGCCCTCGGCTATCCGGAAAAACACGATGCCATCGCGGTAGTCGCCGGGCAAAACCTCCAACCCCAAAATACTCTGGTAAAAGTCTTTCATTTTCCCGATATCGATACAGCGAATCGCGATCTCACCCAGTCCACGAATCTTGAAATCTCGTTGATTCATCAATTTGGTCCGTATCGAAAGACTTTGACCGACACCCCTCTCGGCAGATTGTAACTTCAACGATCGCTCACTGGTGGCAACGTGAATCGGGGCGGGGTAGGCTGCGATTCATGCGGCAATCAACGCAAACCGGAGACCCCTGATGAAAAGCTGTTCAGCGGCAGTCGGTGCATTGTTGTCCGGCTTGATTTTTTTTGGAGTCAATCAATAAAACAAGTCACAACAGGAGCCCGATGTGCAACCCGAATACGTATTTCAAATGGAAACCCTCAAGGCTGGTCGGGCGGAAAAAGAACAGTCGTATCTTCAATTTCTAAACGTCGATTCGATGCACTGCGGCGTTTACCACTTGGCGGCTGGTTCCGAGGACAAACAATCGCCACACGCCGATGACGAGGTCTACTATGTCGAGAGCGGCAAAGCCAAATTCCAATACGGTGAAGACGAAACCGATTGTGTGCCCGGTACAATTCTGTTTGTCCCGGCAAAAATGGAACACCGCTTTCACTCAATCGAAGAAGACATCACACTGCTGGTCTTCTTTGCCCGTACGGCCAAACCAGCTGACAAAAAATAAGGCATGATCCAGTTCACAAAAATGCACGGGGCCGGAAACGACTACGTCTATGTCGATTGCTTCCGCCAACCAGTTCCTGATCGGCCCGGAGCTTTGAGCCAGGTAATTGCCGACCGGCACAAAGGGGTCGGTGGTGACGGGTTGATTCTGATTTGCCCCGACGAATCGGCCGACGCCCGGATGCGGATGTTCAACGCCGATGGAAGCGAAGCCGAAATGTGCGGCAATGGCATTCGCTGTGTGGCCAAATACTTGTTTGACCACGACATCTGCCGAAAACCTCAAATGGATATCGCAACCGGGGCCGGGACCTTGCGGCTGGACCTGACCATCGAAGGCGAAACCGCCAGTCAGGTCCGGGTCGACATGGGAGCCCCGATTCTGGAAGCAAAAAAAATCCCGACGACTTTTGAAGACTCGCCCGTCGTTAACCAAAAGATTCTTGCCGGGGACCGAGAGTTTGAATGCACTTGCGTTTCGATGGGAAACCCGCATTGTGTGATCTATGTCGATCAGCTGACCGACGATCTGGTCCTGCGTTACGGGCCCAAGATCGAAAAATCGCCAGTCTTTCCCGCTCGTGTCAATGTCGAGTTCATTCAGATCGTTTCGCGAAACGAAGTTCGCCAACGGACATGGGAACGGGGCTCCGGCGAAACGCTGGCATGTGGGACAGGCGCCAGTGCCGTTTGCGTCGCTGGTGTTTTGAGCAATCGAACCGACCGCAAGATCACCAACCATTTGCTGGGTGGAACGCTTTTGCTGTCATGGGATGAAAGCACGGGGCATGTATTCAAGACCGGCCCGGCAACCGAAGTCTTTTCAGGAGTCTGGAACGGCACCTGGTAGACCGGAGCGTCAAATTCGCGTTCCGCAAAACGGGTTCATCGGTTAAACATTGGCTTCGGAAAAGGGAATGCTGGGCATGCAGCCCACCCCATCGTCGCCATGGACGCCTAATGCGGAAACTTGCCGATTTCAAATACCTTTCGGGACAAGCCTTGTCCCTCGCCTTGCCGATAGCCGGCAAGATGGTCGATTGCCTGTACGCCAATTGTCCGGACGCGGACGGCGCCTCCAGCCAGCGGCACCCGACTCCGGGTGTCTATATCTTTTGGCATGAATACATTGCCTCGCTTCTGATGCAATGGCAGCGTGTTCCGATGACACTGCTGATTGGTCAACATCGCGATGCCCAATGGCTGAGTCATCTCGCCGACGCCATGGGCTATGGTCTGGTCCGGGGAAGCACGTCTCGCGGGGGCGCGCGGGCAATTCGCGAACTGAAACAGGCTGCGGAAACCAGTGCCTTGGGCATGACCCCCGATGGGCCACGGGGTCCGCGAAGGGAATTGGCGATGGGGCCAATCTGGCTCGCTTCGCGCCTGGAAATGCCGATCTATTGCGTCGCCGTGGGAATCGACCGGGCCAAACGACTGGGTACCTGGGACCGACACGCGATTCCCTTGCCGTTCTCGCGGGTTCGAATGTTGATCAGCAGTCCGGTCACGATCCAAACCGGACTGGAAAAAAACGAACTGGAAGCGGTTCGCAACTCGATCCAGAAACTGATGGACGACCTTCACTCGCTCGCTGACCGGTGGGCCAACCGTGAAATCTCCCTGCGTGGAATTCGCCCCAAAGTTGCCCCGGGCAAATTGCATGAAATCCCCAACAGGGGCGTCGAACCGAAATCCCTGAAAATTCACGCGGCCTGAAATCCATTTTCTTGGAATTTTTCCTGTATTTTGGAAATCGTGTATTGCATTTGGGCGTTTCGCGGTTATTCTGAAGCCAAATACCAGGGATTTGCGGCCGCTTGCAGACTGAAAACTGCTAAATAGCCAATCGGAGATTCCGATTTCTTTTGAATGCGAACGCCGATCCGGGAATTGTTGCCACCCGATCACTCTTTGCGGAACGCAGTGCCATGCCCCGAACCACAACCTCCGATCGATCCGTTGAGCTGGAAACCTCAACGGTCGCGCCGGATGCAGAATCGCCAATCGCAACAGTTCGCCAGGGCGATTCGACACTGGCTGTCCATGCAGGAGAGCTTCGCCAAAAACCGACCCATTCGATCACCGATCCGATTGTTTGCAGTTCGACCTTTACCTTTCAAAACACCGATGCCGTTATCTCATTTATTGAAAACGACGAAGATCGCGGCGAGTACGGACGCTACGGAACGCCCAACGAACAAACTGTCGAGCGAAAACTGGCGGCGCTGGACGGAGCCGAGAAAGCGGTTCTCTACTCGTCTGGCATGTCGGCATTTGTCGGACTGTTGATGGCAAAAACCAGTGCCGGCGATGAAGTGATTTTTTTCGACGAATGTTACCATCGCAGCCGCGAGTTCTGCACCAAACACCTGTCGCGGTTCGGCGTTGTGACTCGTACGGTCAAGACCGGTGACTTTGCCGCGATGGAAGCCGCCATCACCGACCGGACCCGGTTGCTGATCAGCGAATCGCCGACCAACCCGCACTTGAGCGTGATCGACCTGGAACGATTTGCCGAACTGGGCCAGCGGCGCGGAGTCGAAACGCTGATCGATGCGACACTGGCCACCCCCTTCAATATTCGCCCGATTGAACATGGCGTCGATTATGTTTTACATTCCGCAACGAAATACCTCGGCGGTCACAACGACTTGCTCGCCGGAGTCGTTTGCGGTTCGGAAGCAAAACTGGC
>JAYVKA010000621.1:0-3699 GCA_043768885.1 Planctomycetota bacterium | reverse complement strand
GCGTCCTGGTTTGCATAAAAAGCGATTGGTGGATTGCCGCCTTCGGGAACTGAAACTGCGAACTGGATTAACGATGCTTTGCTCAATTGGTTTGCGCGGCGCAAATCCGGATTCCCCAGGACCAGGAACAAGGGAACATTCGTCATCGTGATGCCCTGACTGGCACATTCACCCATCGCCTGATCCCAAATCGCGTCAATTCCCGGGAAACGCGACTTTTCCTGAATCATCCAGAACCGAACCAGGAAGAAAAAAATGATCGGAATTACGATAACGAGCGGCAACCCAACTCCGAACCACAAAAGCCAGTTGAGTTCAGCTCGCCCCTGGCTGAAAAACAACTGCTTCACCAGTGCAGCGCCCCAAATAATCAACAGGAACAACAGCACCATCAGCGCCAATCGAAACTGGGGCGAAACCGCCGGTAGCCTGTTAAACCCCGGAGTGATGTGCCCGATCCCGACCATCAACCGCCGGATCGGATAGGTAAAGGTGTAGATCGTGTGGAAAAAAAGGTCAACCATTTCCGATGCACCTATTCGTCAAACATGTTTTTCGCAAACAACTATTCCAGCCCAAATCAATTGCCCGAGAAATCCACGAACAACAAGACATAACACGAGACCGCCAGGGCCAAAAGCAACACACCCATCATCGAAAACGTGATCAATGAAGTGCGACCGGTCAGCGGTTTGGCCGAACCCGCCGCCTGAACTGCTTCCGGAATGTTCGGTCGCCCCTGTCTCAATTGCAAACTGCGGGCAACCCCGCGACACCACCCTTCGATGTTGTCCGGGATTCGGAGATTTCGTGCGATGTTAGCTGCATATCCGGTATCCGAATCGCCATAGAATCCGCGAAAACCCAGAACGACCGCGATGTAATAAACTTCCAGCGCATCCTTCTTGCTCAGTTCACCCGCCTCCAGGGCCTTGCGAAAGAACTCTTCGTGAGCATCGCGGCGGCCGAAATACTTCACCTCCAGGCAGTTGTCTTTCCACCAGCCAGCACCGCTCCACGGCGTATTGATCAGCAGCGAATCAACCCATGCACACAGCGCGTACTTTGCCAGTTGCCATTCGGGAGTCGCTCCCAGCCGGATTTCCGCCTCGTCCATCTTTCGCTGAATCACAGCCCGCTCATCAGCCGCGACCAGGCGACTGTTCGACTCGACCCGATTCATGAATTGCAGACAGGCAAGAAATACTGGATCAACTGCTTTGGCGAATTCAGGATGCATGGACTAACCAGATTCCGGTTGCGAAAAAATCAAACCCGTTTGCGGACTGCAAAAACGGCAAACTCCAGGCCATACGTTTTTCCATCAATAGACAATCGTAATCGCCGGGTTCCTTCGAGTGTATCCAAATTGGCGATTTGTTCGGAACGAACACGCATCGCCATGCTTTGCGTGACCTGTACGTGTTTCCACGCGTCTTCTTCCCGTTTGATCTGGAAATAAACCCAATTTCCGCGGCTGGGCAATGCGCGGGGAGCCTGTGCAACTGGTCGAAGTTTGACGCCAGGGCTGCGCATCGTCATGTACTTTTCGACCATGTCCGTGCTGCCCAATTTCCAGTCGATCGAAGTCTTTAGCAGCTGGAAACACTCGTCCCGGCTGATGTTGACCGGATCCACACCGAAATACCAGTCCCACTCCAGCCCGAACCATTCCGGTTCCAGACTGACCTGCATGCCGCGACCGGAACCAATAAAGAACCGCTGTTCGTACTCGTCTTCTTTGACCGAGTAGATCAGTTTTCGGATTCGTTCCAGGGCCCATTTGAAAATCGGCGCGAGATCGTCGTGATCGTATTTGGGGACTTGCCCAATCAACATGTCTTCGCCAAACAACGAACACCGCCCCACGATTTTGCAAAGGGCTGTGTACGCTTCCAGCGGATGAATTCCCTGGGCAAACGCCAGGCACGAGAGTTCTCCATAAGCTTCGTTCAGTGAATGGAGCAACAGAATCTTCTCGAGATCCCCCTGCGACTGGCTGCTAAGGCTGATTCCCTTTTGCTGAATCACCTCGCCCAGCGACTGGATGCGGCTTCCGATCACGTCATAGATCGCACGCACGACGCCAGCCAGTTCAGGCCACGACTGAATGGAAATGCAAGGCGGAAAATAACTGTTGTCGACGACCAGTTTTCCTTCGTCCGATTGCGATTTGACCAGTCGCACCAGCGGAATCGTGTCGTAGCCACCAAGGTCTTCGGTCGATAACCGGACTTGCAGGTTCAGTTTTCGGAAACCAATTTCCTGACGGTTTCCTCCTGCGCTTTCATCGCCCTGTTCCAGCCGGTATCCGGTGTATCGTTGCAGACGTGACGGGCCGTCCTCGGAGACATTCGCCTGACCATCCTGAAGTCCCGGCAACGCGAGATAAACCGTGATCGGTTCGTTCCCAATTTTCGCATTCTCGATTCGCTCGGCCAGTTGGGCCCGCTCGACATGGTTCTCGTCCTGAACAACCAGCGAGCCGTCTTTCCATCGGGCCATCAGACCGCTGAACTCAAGAGTGCCGTTGGCCAGGGCTTCGGATGACAACGAGACCTTCAACAATCCGTTGCCATAGGGATGACTGAAGGAAACCTGATTTCCAATCAGTTCAGCCCAATATCGCTCCGCAGCCTGGAAATGATGAGGCCGCAGAAACATGCCTTCTGTCCAGAGAACTGCTGGATTGCGCATTTGTCTTGCCGTAAATTCAGATTCGGAGCCAGCCGGTCATTGGCAAGGCGTCCCGGTTTTTGATGCGTAATAGGATCCGGTTTGCTATGATAGCAACGCCTCAACATGAAACAACAGTAGCCCGATAATACGCAGGCAACTGGCGAAAGCGATTTCCGGCCAGGCTGCGAGTCCGATGCATTAGTCTCCAACGTATCCCTGTTCGACAGGTCCAGCATGGCAAGTGACAGCCCAGCACCACCGATTCAACGCAAATGGACAGCAAACGAGCCGACGGGTCCCGGAAAATGGACCATGGTTGCGATTCTGGGTTTTTTCCTCGTCGTCGCGGTGGGGGTTTTTATCTGGTCGATCTCGGGTCGGACCAAGCCCAGAATTTTTGTGGCCTCCCTGAATATCGCAGCCTACAACGACCGGGACGGATTTGCCGACCCAGCTTATCCAAACTGGGATTTGGAGTCTGTCAACGCGCTGATGGAAAAACGCGGTCTCGATAAATGGCTAATTGCCGGGAACGCAGCGACGAGCCAGTCGATGGACGATGCCAACGCGATCGAACAAGCGGCACGGGCGACCGGAACCTGGCTGAAACGGCCAACCGGCCTGGAGCCAGCCGACAAGAATCTCGACACGTTGTTCTTTTACCTGCGGGGCAATTGCGTAGTCTATGACAACCAGGCCTGGTTCATTGCCGGCGAATTTTCACCCGACACTCTTCGCAAGCCAATTGCCGAATCTCCAATATCGACATTGCCCGCCGCCATCGAGCTGGGGAAATTGTTCGATTCGATCGCCGATGTCCCGGCCAGGAACATCATTATTCTCGCCGACATTTGCGATCTCGTTTCCGTCCCACAGTTGGGATTGATGGTAAATCCGGTTCCATCAAAGATTCAGGAAATTTGCTCAACCTCGTCCCTCGCAGAAAACAAAAACGTCTGGATCATTTCTGCTTCCGCAACATTGCAGCCGTCGCATGTGTCGCAAATGCGTGAACGAACA
>JAYVKA010000620.1:0-4178 GCA_043768885.1 Planctomycetota bacterium | reverse complement strand
CCGGCACTTTTGCCCGCGACTCACGAATTCCGCGGCTGAGGATGTCCCGCAACAGTGGCGAGTAATCTTCGTAGCGGACTTCGTCAGGCGATCCGTCCGAATATTGATAAATCGCGTCGCGTGGTTTCTGGCCCAGTGCAATCAACGTGGAACTGACAGTGCAATAGTCTGGTTTGTTGACCACCATGCTTGGCCGGCCGGGAACACTTGGCCCCCGGGCAAATACCTTGCTGGCCACCGCCAAAAACTTGATCGGTGAATCGAGATTTTGCAGCGTCAGCAACCGGTTGGCCATCGCGACCCGCTCATTTCTCGGATCATCAATGTCCGACGAACCGACGATTGTCAGTCCGTTTTCCAACTCACAGCACTCGACGTCTTCGCCACCGTGAACGACCCAACCGCTCTGCGAATCAGCGATTACAAAGTTGGCACCGAGATAGTGACCAGCGCTCAACTCATCCATCGCCATGGACATCGCTTTACGGGCGCTGGAGCATTTCAGCAGCTTACGAACCAGCTTCCGCCGGGATTCTGGATCACCAGGCCGCGACCACTTCTCGCGAGCAACAAACGCCACCAACATTCCGTTTTGGTTGACACCCAAAGGAGTTCCACCAGTCTCCGAATCGACACTTGCCAGTATTCTTGGCTTGCCGGAATGGATGGATGGAACGTCAGGCTTCAGCCCCTTTTTCTCGTCCTGGTTATAGGCCACCAGAATTGGCGACTCACCAACAAGGTTGTACAAGATTGCCAACAGACTCATATGATGTATGGTTCCTCCAACCAGAAGCAAACAATTTCCAGATTCGTAGCCCGCCATCAACAGCGATGACGTTGAACTCAGGGATCAGTTACGGACCATGGACCACTATGGATCACCAAACCCGTCAAATCCCTGCCTCAACTCGCCGTGCAATTGCAACTGTTACGTTTGGTCTTGTTCGCGTTTAAATCTCCCCCAAACCCGGTGCCATGCGCCGGGAACGCAACCCCAAAGGTTGAACTCCAACAATCTAACCAAAACGACGCGGAAAAACACCCCAAAACGGGGGGGTACACCTTTCATTTCGCGAAATTTCGCCTGTAGTGGCGATGAAACGCCTGAAAACGCGAATGAAGCGGGAAATGCGTCCCTTGTCGGGCTGAAGCTGTATCAAACTCTGTTGACTTGATTCAAATTCAGGGGTTGCGCAAATTCGAAAACCCGGTTTCCGAGGAGGAAACTTTGAATTCGATCGCCAAATTTCGGCAAAACACGTCAAAATTGAATGGTAGCAGAACCACGACAAGCCTATATTCATTGTTTTGAACGACTACAGACCACCTGCCAAACCGGATTCAAAAGCCCGGCCAGAACAGCCATACGTGGAGATCACATGTCAATCGTCAATACGTCACCGGAGTTTGGCAGGAAATCCAAGAACCCGCCGATTCCAGGAATTCGTATTTATGGAACCGGAATCGGGATGCCGGAAAACTTTATCCCCAATGAAGAGCTGAACACCCCAGGATGTGATTCAGAATGGATCGTCCAGAGAACAGGGATCCGCTCACGATTTCACGCCAGTCAACGCCAGGCGACCAGCGATCTTGCAATTGCAGCGGCCGAAGCATGCCTGGCCAATGCAGGTGCCACGGCCGCCGACGTGGACCTGGTCCTCATTTGCACAATGACTCCCGATCACTTCACTCCGTCGACGGCGTGCCTGGTCCAGGGCAAACTCGGTTTCCATTGTCCGGCCATGGATTTGAATGCAGCCTGTTCAGGATTCATCTACGGACTGATTACCGCTTCACAGTTCATCAGCACTGGAAGTGTTCGCCGTGCGCTCGTGATCGGTGCAGACAAGATGTCAATCGTGATCGATCCCCAGGATCCCAGGACCTGGCCACTGTTCGGTGATGGTGCCGGTGCCGCTCTGGTGGGCGGAGATGATTCACTCAGTCTCGAAGCGGGTGGGCCTGGAATAATTTCCTGGCGGTTGGGTAGCGAAGGCGAACTTGGCGGATCACTCGTGGTTCCCGCCGGAGGATCACGCCAGCCCAACACAATTGAAGCCATTGAAGCTCGCGAAAATTACCTGAAGATGGAAGGCCGGGCCGTTTTCAAATGGGCTGTCCGACGCCTGCCAGAGATCGTGATGTCACTGGTTGAAGACGCCGGAATTGACTTGCAAGACGTAGACGTATTCCTGCTGCACCAGGCCAACCGTCGAATCATTGATGCAGCAGCCGATCAAATGGGGATCGACCCTGCAAAGGTTTTTGTCAATCTTGACCGGTTCGGCAACACCTCGGCAGGCAGCGTCCCCATCCTGATGCACGAGTGTTATGAAAACGGGAAAATCGAGCCGGGTCAACTCGTGCTCGCTGCTGGATTTGGTGCGGGCCTGACCTGGGGCGGCTATTTGATGCGCTGGTAGTTCAGCCCAAAAAAACTCCGGTTTTGCTCAAACACCGGACGTTTTCGTATCCCATTCGACGCCCGACAATTTGGCAAGGGCCAGTAGCAATCCTTGCGTTCCCATGCGGGCTCCACCTTGTGCCACCAGAGCCGCGTACAGCTGATGAGCCAGTGCCAGACCCGGCAAGGAAATTCCCATTCGGGCCGACTCTTCGAGCGCGATACCCATATCCTTGACGAAGTGTTCGACAAAAAACCCGGGAGCAAAATCCCCTTTTACGATTCGCGGTGCGAGATTCGAAAGCGACCAGCTTCCGGCCGCTCCGCTGCTGACCGACTGCAATACGGTTTCGAGATCCAATCCGCTTTTCCAGGCATACAACAGCGATTCGCAAACGCCAATCATGTTGGTCGCGATCAGGATTTGATTCACCATCTTCGTGTGTTGCCCGGCCCCGGCCGAACCCTGATGCATGATGGTCCGTCCCATCTTCTGGAATAACGGCCCAACTGCTGACACCGCATCCGGTTCGCCACCGATCATGATCGACAGAGCCGCGTTTTTTGCGCCAACGTCTCCGCCAGAAACGGGCGCGTCAATGCTGCGTACGGAATTGGTTCGCGCGGCCTCGAAAATTTCGCGGGCCAGTGCCGGACGACTGGTCGTCATGTCAACCAGAATGGTTCCGGGCCGGGCAGCCGAAAGCGTACCCTTCGGACCCAGATGCACTTCACGCACATCGTCCGGATATCCGACGATCGAGAAAACCACATCGCTGGATGCGGCGACTTCCGCTGGATTATCTGCCCATTTCGCCCCAGCGTCCAACAATGGCGAGGCCCGATCACGGGTGCGGCTGTACAAAGTCATCCCATAACCGGCATTCATCAAATGCCGACACATCGACAACCCCATCACGCCCGTTCCGATCCATCCAACTTTCGTTTCTGCCGGATCGGCGTCTTTCAAATCCTGTGCGTTCAAGTTCGAATTCCGTCTCAGTTTTTTGGGATAGCGCGAAATGCAGGGTGGAGATCTTCCTTCGTCGATGGATTTTTTCCCGACGGACGGGGACGTCCATCGTTCCCCAGTTCTGACGCAGCACTAGAAATCAGGACGGCGAAGAATCTCGCTCAGGATAATTGCCTGGCGAATTGATTTCGGATTTCGCAACATTTCCAAAAGCTCGTCAGCTGGAGATGCTTCAGCCCGTGCGCTTTCGGTTTGTTGCTTCCGCTGCAAATCGCCAACACTGTGATCGAACTTGTCATGCAACCGTTGTTCCAGTTTGTCATCAGCCAGCCCGACTTCTTCGCCCAAATGGCTGACCTGTTCAGCGATGCCACGGGTGTTGATATGTTCCTGGACGTGGTCCGCAACAGTCGCTCCCCGACGAACCAGTTCAGCCGGAATCGCAGCCGGTTGTACCGGGCGTTGTTGTGCAGGACGTTGCTGAGCCGGTTTGGCAGGTTGCTGGCGCTGGGGTTGGACCGGGCGTTGTTGTGGTGGGGGTTGCTGCGCCGGCGGCTGTTGCGGCGTACCGCCCCCCTGGGCCTGCTTTCGCCGTTCAGCTGCTTTTCGCAGAAAATCTTCGATATCCCTGGCCATCGGCAACCCGCGTGAGAAAAGACCGAAATTCAATCGTAGTTCTTAAGGACGTACCGCAGCGGTTTTTCCAGCCGCGTTGTTCTTTCCGGAACCCGCCACCGACTTGCGCATTTCGGTATCGGCTTCGATATTTCGCAGGCGATAGTAATCGACGATGCC
>JAYVKA010000619.1:0-2076 GCA_043768885.1 Planctomycetota bacterium | reverse complement strand
GCACAGCGAGATCTCCAAGAGCTGCGGGACGAGTTTCAGGATCGTACCGCCGGACAGTTCACCGAACAGATGCGCGAGTTGCGCAACGAAGCTCAGGACCTGGAACAAAAAGAACAGGATGTCGGCAAGGCATTAGCGGACGCGAACAACCAGCAGCTCTCCACAAATGATGCAACCAAAGAAACACCATCCCTCCGATCCGAAGCCAACGCTCCCGACGTGGCTGAACAAATGAAAGAGCAGCAGACTGCAGTCGATAACTTGCGACAGCGGATGCGTGAAACGATTGAAGAAGCCGAGACGTTTGAGCCGTTACTTGCCGAACAACTTTACGATACTTATCGAAAATCGGAATTGTCACGCCCCGACCGAGCGCTCGAGTCAGCCCGCGAGTCGTTTGAACGGGGCTGGGCTGACGACGCCCAAACGGAAGAGCTTAAAGCCCGTGATGGTATCACGGAAATTCGGGAAGGGGTTGAGCAGGCTGCCGAAAGCGTGCTTGGAAATGAAACCGATGCGTTGCGCGTGGCACAAAACACGTTGCGTGAATTAGACGATCAGTTGCAAGAGGAAATGAATCGAGCCCAAGGCCAACCCGATGGAAAAGCTGGCGAAAATACAGGCAAGTCCACAGTGGCTAACGACCAATTGAAACCAGATGAAAACCAGAACGGCCAGTCAGACCAGAGCCAAAGACAGAGAGACGAACAAAATCAGGAAACCCAAAATCAACAAAGCGGTGGCCAGGGAACACCAGCCGAAAATCCAATCGAGACCGAGTCTAAACCCGGTGATCAACAACCTGGCGACCAACAACCCGGTCAACCCCGAGATCAACAATCAGAACAGCCCCAAGATGGCCAAGGAGCTGGGGCAAGTCGAAACCCAGGCGATCAGCAACCGCAAGGCAACGGAAATCCTGGTGATCAACAGAACCAACCGCAAGATGGTCAGCAACCCGATGTCCAACGGGCCGGTCAGGGCGGTGCTAATCCTCAAGATGGGCAGCAAAACCGGCGCGGCGGATTTGATTTCCGCAGCGGTGGTGGAAATCTTCGCATGATGGAACCGCTTGCCGGTGACGATTTTCGCCAGTGGTCTGATCGACTGCGTGATGTGGAAGAGATGATGGCCGATCCGGAACTCCGCAGCGAAGCCGCAAGGATTCGCGATGAAGCCAAACAGATCCGGCGCGAAGCGCAACGTCATTCTGCCGAACCAAACTGGGATCTGGTCAAACTCAACATCGTCAAACCATTGGCCGAATTACAGGATCGAGTTGCCGAGGAACTGCTGCGACGAACTTCCAGCGATGCGCGTGTTCCACTGGATCGCGATCCTGTACCAACCCAATATCAGGACGCCGTGCGTCGGTACTATGAACGTATCGGGAGTGGTCAATGATTTTGCCCAACTATTGGGAAGCTTGGAACTGGATCATTCCCGTCACGATTTTTCTGGCCATCGCGCTGATTGTCATCGTTTGGTCTTACGTTATCGCGCGCGGATCGTCGTGGTTGAAATTCCTGTTGGGATTATTAAAGCTGACCGCAATCGGCTTGTTGGCTCTTTGCCTGATGGAACCAATGAATCGTTTCACTCGGCCCGAACCCGGTGCGAACTTGATGTTGGTGATGGCCGACGACAGTCAAAGCCTGCAAATCAAAGATCGCAACGCTGCAGAAACGCGGGAAACAATTGTCAAACGAACGCTCAACGAAGATTCGCAATGGTTGCGAACGTTGGCAAATGATTTTGATGTCCGACGTTATCAATTTGACCGGTTGTTGCGTCCGGTTACAAGTTTTGAGAATTTCCAGGCGAATCAGCGCGGCAGCGACATTGTTGGCAATATTGAACTGGCCTCCAGTCGATTTTCCGGTCGACCTTCGGCAGGCATTTTGATGCTGACTGACGGTAACGCGTCGGACCTGCAATCGGCCGAATCGCGAATGCAAAAATGGAACTGGGAAAACATGCCACCGATTTATCCAGTCGTGCTGGGGCAAGACCGCCCTGCCAACGACATTGGGTTCACTCGCGTATCGAGTACGCAGACAAATTTCGAGTCGGCTC
>JAYVKA010000618.1:0-6999 GCA_043768885.1 Planctomycetota bacterium | reverse complement strand
TCGTTGGCCCTGCTCAAAATCGAAGTACCCACTCCTGAGTATTTCGATCTGAATGCCACGGCGCAGGTGGCGGGCGGCGATTGGGTGTTGGCAATTAGTAACGCCTTCAAAGTAGCGGAAGGGGCCGAACCGCTGAGCGTGAATATCGGCGTGTTCACTGCGCGCACGAAGCTTGATGCTCGTCGCGGAGCCAGCGATTTTCCCTATCGCGGAGATATCTTGCTGTACGACGCCATCACCAGCAATCCTGGTGCGGCAGGTGGTGCGGTCGTGGCTCTGAATGGCGGACTGATTGGCGTGATTGGCAAAGTAATTGAAAGTTCGGAGACCAACACACGATTGAATTATGCAGTTCCACTGCGGCTGGTCCTTGATTTTGCGGAAGGCAACTTGCCGGACAGTTTCGACATGAAACCGGAAACGGTTGTTGTGGGTGAGACCGGGATTCGACTGTTTGAATTGGGAGGCAAATCCGGCCCAGCCTTTATCGATCGTGTTTTGGTAAACAGTCCGGCGAGTTCAGCGGGAATCAAGGTGGACGACCTGATTGTTTCGGTAAACGGAAATTCGACGGGAAACCTGCGGGAATGCCAGGCGGAGTTTGCAAAGCTCCCGGCGGATGTCGAAGCGGTGATTGTTGTCAAACGGGGAAAGACCTTGCAGCGGTTCTCGTTGACCCCGGCAGCAACCGATGGTGACGGAGGAGGGAAATGAAATTTTGCAGTTCCGCGGGTAATTGCTTTGCAGTTTTTGCCGCCATCGTGGCCAATTTTGGTTCGCCGAACCTTGTTGCAATTCAGGAATCAGAAACCGAACGCCCTGCGATTCTCGCTCCGGTGATTCGCGATTTGCAGGCCAGTGCCGACGTTTTTCGTTCGGCCCGCGATGCAATTGCACCGGCCCTGGTCGCCATTGAATCGTTCGGTGGAGTCGGAACGATTCCGGGCGTGATTGGCGGAATTCGGCGGCAAGGCGAAGGGAACACGACGGGTGTCGTGATTTCCGCAGACGGCTGGATAGTCACAAGCACATTCAATTTTGTTCAACTTCCGCCCCTGATCACCGTCGTCACTTCGGACGGAATTCAACATGTTGCACGCTTGCGGGGACAGGACAACACCCGCAAGATTTGTTTGCTGAAGATCGACGACGTGGAAGGCTCGACGGTCGCGGCGCAGTCTGATGTTAAGGACGTTTTTGTCGGGCAAACTGTGTTGGCCGTTGGAGTTGGCTATGGTGACACGACGCCATCGATTTCCGCTGGCATTGTCAGTGCCCTGAAACGAATCAGCGGTCGGGCTGTGCAGACCGATGCCAAGATTAGCCCGGCCTGTTACGGCGGACCCCTGGTGGATATCGAAGGCCGCATGATTGGTGTATGCGTTCCGATGAATCCGCAATCGTCGGCAACGACTGCGGGAGTCGAATGGTACGACTCCGGAATCGGGTTTGCAGTGCCGCTGGCGGATATTACCGAAGTGATCCAACGACTGAAAAACGACGAGATCATCAATCCTGCATTTCTGGGTGTCGCCGTCAAAAAGAATCCGGGGACCGACGGCGTGATGGTTGCCGAAGTCATACCTGATTCGCCGGCCGCCGAGGCCGGTGTCGTCGCGGGAGCCATCGTTACGGCTTGGAACGGGAAAGAATCCGATTCCCCCTCGGTATTCAGGCAGTTGATGGCAGCGCACGCTGCTGGCGATCAGGTCACGCTGACGATTCGCATGCCGGGCGCGGAAGTGACTCGTGAAATGGAAATCAAACTGGGTTTTCCGCCCGAATTCAAAAAGCCCGTTCGCGGACCGGGGCTGTGACATTCGCGGCTCGTTTCGTGGCAAGTTGCGTTCTGAATTCAATATCTTCACGGTGTTGGCTATAATCGGAACTGGTTTCCGACTGTTACAGGATTGCAATTGCCCGTGCATGATAAAGTAGTTTTCTCCGCTTGTTTGTTGTTGCTTTGTCTTGGTTTTACCGAACCAGGACTAGCTGACGATGTCGAATTCAATCGCGACATTCGGCCGATATTGGCCGAGCATTGTTTCGCTTGCCATGGACCGGATGAGGAGGCTCGCCAGGCGGATTTGCGGCTGGATATTCGCGACGAGGCGATCCTGCGCGAGGCCTTCATTCCTGGCGATGCGGACAAAAGCGAACTGGTTCGACGAATCATGGCTGCGCGAGTTCCTAAGGGGCAGGTGGCGAGCGAAGAAGTCTCGCAGATGCCGCCCGAAGATTTCCCAAAACAGTTGTCCGACGCACAGCGCGATTTGTTGACCAATTGGATTCAAGAAGGAGCCAATTACCAACAGCACTGGGCATGGGCTCCGCCGAAATCGGAGGGAGCTCCGTTGGTGAAGGACAAATCCTGGCCTCGAGGCAATATTGACTGTTTTGTTTTAGCGGAGTTGGAACGAATCGGCCTGGAACCTGCGCAGGAGGCCGACATTGGAAAACTCGTTCGGCGGGCTTCACTGGACCTGACCGGACTGCCCCCCACCCCGGAAGAACTACAAGCCGTCCTCGACGATGCGAAGCCCGATCGATACGAGCGATATGTCGATCGCCTCTTGGCCAGTCCGCGCTGGGGTGAGCACCGCGGCCGGTATTGGCTGGACTATGCCCGTTACGCCGACACGCACGGTATCCATTTTGACAACTACCGCGAGATATGGAGTTACCGCGACTGGGTCATCAAGGCTTTTAACTCGAACATGCCGTTCAACCAGTTCACGGTCGAACAGCTTGCGGGAGACTTGATCGAAGATCCTTCGATGGACCAGTTGATTGCCACCGGATTCAATCGCTGCAACATCACGACGAACGAAGGGGGCGCGATCGACGAGGAGTACAAGGTGCTTTACACGCGCGACCGCGTCGAAACCGTTTCGGCAGTCTGGTTGGGGCTGACCACGGGCTGTGCTGTGTGCCACGATCACAAATACGACCCGCTTTCGCAAAAGGATTTTTACGAGCTGTCAGCATTCTTCAACAACACAACGCAAGCCGCGATGGATGGTAACCGCAAAGACACCCCACCGACCATCACGGTTCCGATGGACGATGACCGAACGCGTTTCGCCGAATTGAAAATGGAAATCGCCAATGCAAAAAAGGAGATGGAGGCATACGCCGGAGAAGCAATGGTGCGAATGAATGCCTGGCGGGCGGACTCGGCGAACGGCGAAAGCCTGTTATGGCAAACTGATCCGATCCTTGCGAACCAGACTTTGCATTTGCCGCTGGACGAACATGCAAAACGTGAATTGAGCGTCGTTGATCGGGGCAGACTTTTTCATATTCCGACACCGGGCGAGAATAAATGGGAAAGTGGCTGGACCGGCGAAAATGCCTGGACGGTTGCAAAAGAAAACCCTGTGGCCATGACTACAGTCGGCGATTTCGAACTGGACCAACCCTACTCGGTGATGCTGTGGGTCAAACCGGGAATGGCCAATCAGACTGGCGCCCTGATTGCCCGCATGGAAGACCGCCAACCATACCGCGGCTGGGATGTGTGGTTGCAGGGAGGCCGGATCGCTTCGCACCTGATTCATGAATGGCAAAAAAATGCGGTCAAGGTCTCCTCGACTGAACCGCTGCCCGCCGGCAAGTGGAGCCACGTCACAGTGACTTACGATGCGACGAAGAAAGCGGCCGGGTTAAAGATTTTCGTAAACGGCCAGCCGATGAAAACGGCGGTCGAAGCGGATGGGCTGGACGGAACTACCCGCACCGACGTCCCCTTTCATTTAGGATCCCGGCACAGTGGCTCTGACACTTCAGGAGCAGCGATTACCGATTTACGCATGTTCGACAGGGCGTTAACAGACGAAGAAATTGCGCGGTTTGCCTTGCGTGGTCGCGCGGTATGGCTGCTAAATCGACCGGACGATCTGCTGAGTGACGAAGACCGAAAATCGCTGTCCGAAATGTGGTTGGCGATGCTTGATCCGCAATGGACTGAATTGCAAGCGAAGTTTCAATTGTTGCAGGACGAAAATTCCCGGCTCATGCAGCGGGGAACGGTGGCTTACGTGATGCAGGAAACTTCGGAACCGCCGACCGCGTTTGTGCTGTTCCGCGGTGCTTACGATCAGCGGCGGGACCAGGTCACACCGGAGACTCCGGAGTTTCTTCCTGCGATGATTCCGGAACTTCCCCGCAACCGAATGGGTTTTGCCCAGTGGCTGGTCGATCCACAAAATCCGCTGACCGCGCGTGTGACCGTGAACCGGTTTTGGCAGGAAGTTTTCGGAAATGGGCTGGTCGAGTCGTCGGGCGATTTCGGAACGACGGGATTGCTGCCAACCAATCCGGCACTGCTTGATTACCTGGCGATCGATTTTCAGCAGCACGGCTGGGATGTGAAGCGGCTTTTCCGCAACATCGTTACCAGTGCGACCTATCGACAAAGTGTTGAGTTCACAACCGGCAAACTGGAACGGGACCGGGACAACGCACTATTTTCACGCGGTCCCCGATTTCGAATGGATGCGGAGATGATCCGCGATTTTTCCCTCGCCTGCAGCGGATTGTTGTCCGACAAAATTGGCGGACCCAGCGTGCGGCCTTACCAGCCCGAAGGAGTTTGGGAAGCGGTCGCGATGCCGGAAAGCAATACCAAAAACTACAAACGCGACTCGGGCGATTCGCTGTACCGCCGCAGCATGTATACGCTTTGGAAACGGGCCGCTCCCCCTGCTTCGATGGATATCCTGAACGCACCGTCGCGCGAAGTCTGTACGGTTCGTCGGGAGCGGACGAACACGCCCCTGCAGGCCCTGGTGACGCTGAACGATCCGCAATTTGTCGAAGCTGCTCGTTGCATGGCCAGTCGATTGCTGGAACAGCGTGATCTGCAACAGTTGGACGACACGGTGATTTTTCAGGGTCTGGGCCGAATCCTGTTGACACGCGACTTCAACAATGACGAACTGGTGATCCTCGCCGATTCATTGGCTGCTTTGCGAAAATCGTATGCGGACGACGAAGACGCGGCAAAGGAGCTGGTGAAAGTCGGTGAACTGCCGCCGGGTTACGGAGCAGACAAACCGGTTGAGCTTGCCGCGTGGACGATGCTGATCAACCAGGCGATGAATCTGGACGAAGCCCTGAACAAATAGTCTGAAGTTTTTTTGAGTTGTGAACCATGATGATTCCCAAAATTGACCCGCTGTTTCAGGAATACGTGCGCTACGAAACGCGGCGGCAGTTTTTCCGCCGGGGCTCGAATGCGCTGGGAATGACTGCGCTGGCCAGCCTGGGGGGCTCGGCGTTTCTCGCTCCAAATTCGGCTCACGCCCAGGATGGAGTTCCGCAGATTGAAAAGGGAATCGGCGGATTGCCGGACCTGCCCCACTTCGCTCCCAGGGCGAAAAACGTGATCTATCTGCACATGGTTGGCGGGCCCAGCCAGATGGACTTGTTCGATTACAAACCGCAGATGAACGAGTGGTACGACAAGGACTTGCCCGATTCGATTCGCGACGGCCAGCGGCTGACCGGGATGACCAGCGGCCAGGCCCGTTTTCCGATCGCTCCGTCGATGTACAAGTTTGCCCAGCACGGTCAATCGGGAATGTGGATGAGCGAGTTGTTGCCGTTCACGAGCCGGCTGTCCGACGAACTTTGCGTCATTCGCAGCATGCATACCGAGGCGATCAATCACGAACCGGCGATCACTCACATGCAGACCGGCAACATGGTTACCGGCCGGCCCTGTATCGGATCATGGGTCTCGTACGGTTTGGGTTCGCTGAACGACAATCTGCCAACATTTGTGGTGCTGGTTGCCGATCCGACCAACAAGGAACAATTCCAGGCGATTTCGGCCCGGCTTTGGTCCAGCGGTTTTCTTTCGGGCGTTCATGCAGGTGTGAATTTCCGGACGGCCGGTGACCCGATTCTGTATTTGCAAAACCCGCCCGGAGTCAGCACCGACGTGCGGCGTCGAACGCTGGACGGATTGAAGCAGTTGAACGAAATCAATTTCCGAAAGACCGGCGACCCGGAGACTCACACGCGAATCGAACAGTATGAACTCGCGTTTCGAATGCAGGCCAGTGTTCCATCGCTGGTCGATCTGAATTCGGAACCGCAAGGGACGTTCGAGCTGTACGGCGAAGACGCCCGAAAACCCGGCACGTTTGCCAACACGGCTTTGATGGCCCGACGTCTGGTGGAACAAGGGACACGCTTTGTCCAGATCTACCTCAACAACTGGGACCATCACAGCAACGTTGCGAAGCGATTGCCCAGCCAGTGCCAAGACATCGACCAGGCAACGTGGGGACTGATCACCGACTTGAAGAATCGCGGGATGCTGGATTCAACGCTGGTCGTCTGGGGCGGCGAGTTTGGCCGGACGATTTATTCGCAAGGCGGTTTGTCGAAGGAAAATTACGGCCGCGACCATCACCCGCGCTGTTTCACGATGTGGATGGCCGGTGGCGGTTGCAAGCCGGGGACGGTTTACGGCGAGACCGACGACTTTTCGTACAACATCGTCAAAGACCCGGTCCACGTGAGAGATTTCCACGCCACGATTTTGCACTTGCTGGGAATCGATCACGAACGCTTCACTTACAAATCGCAGGGACTGGATCAACGGCTAACGGGCGTCGAACCCGCCAAAGTGATCCGGGATTTGCTGTCATAATAAAGCGATGGCCAAGATTGATGATCGACTGGATCCGGACAAAAACACAACAAACTGGCGAACCGAACTTGCCGATCACATTTGAGGCTCAGTCCATACGATGATAACTGCCACTACGGAGTGAATCTGGTGCGATTAATCAAGTCGCTTCGCAATGAGTTCAAGGCCCACGACGCGCCATTCGTAATAGCCACAATTGCTTATGATGGACTTGAATTGAAGGGCCCCGGCTTGAAGGTGGCCAACACCCAATTGGCGGTCAGTGGAGAAAGCGGCAAGTACCCGGAGTTTGCCGACAATGTCAAAACGGTTGAAGTCCGAAGTTTCTGGAGGGA
>JAYVKA010000617.1:0-9133 GCA_043768885.1 Planctomycetota bacterium | reverse complement strand
ATGCCAGTTCCGTCGTTCCCCAGTGGACCCAGCAGCAAGGGAACAGCGACTGTTGCGCCGAACATTGTCAAAACGTGTTGCAGTGCCAGAGTCAACGCGCGAACCGGAGGCGGCCGGTCGTTCAATCCGTAGATCACGCGGTCATCGGGCTCTGTAGTTTCGCTCACGGCTGGACGATTGCCTGATAGGATTCGGGCCGACGGTCACGAAAAAACTGCCAGGTGTTACGTACTTCGCGGATCATGTCCATGTTCAGGTCGGCCACGAGGACTTCATCCGAATCGCGCGATGCCTGGGCAATGAATTGCCCGCGCGGATCGCAAAAATAACTCTGTCCGTAAAACTCACCGATATTCCACGGCCCTTCCGTGCCAGGCCGATTGATGGCTCCGACAAAATACTGATTCGCGACAGCATGTGCCGGCTGTTCCAGTTTCCAAAGGTATTCGCTCAGGCCGGCGACTGTGGCCGAGGGGTTCAGCACGATTTCCGCTCCGCCCAGACCCAAACAGCGGGCTCCATCGGGGAAATGCCGGTCATAACAAATGTAAACGCCGATCTTGCCGACGCGAGTTTCGAAAACCGGATAGCCGAGATTGCCGGGCCGGAAATAAAACTTCTCCCAGAATCCCGGCTCGCAATGTGGAATGTGCATCTTGCGAAATTTTCCGCGATACGAACCGTCCGAATCAATCACAGCCGCAGAATTGTAGTAGACCCCCGGCAGGTCTTCTTCGTACATCGGAACAACGATGACCATCTCATGTTTTTGGGCCAACTCCTGCATCAATTTTGTGGTTGGTCCGTCGGGAATCCGTTCCGTCATGTTGTACCATTTGGCATTCTGTTCGGCACAAAAGTAGGGGCCATAAAACAGCTCCTGCAAACAGACAAACTGTGCTCCCTTTGACGCAGCCTCGGCAATCAAATCGACGTGCTTGTCGATCATCGCCAGTTTGATTTTGTCGAGTGGAGACGTAGCCGGTTCGCAAAGTGTTGCCTGGATGAGTGCGCCCCTGACAATTCGCGACATGACTGGACTCCGTTGCGGCGAGAAAGGTCTTTTTAGTATGCGGTTATGTTATCATAACGTCGCGAAGCCTCCTACATTGTTTCGCAAGGGGCACGCCCAATCATGACTTTCCGATGCTACTCTTTCGTTTAACCGTCAGCCGAAGGCGTACGATCGCACCAAATTCGTACGCCTTCGACTGACGGTTAAACGAGCAATGGAAGTTGCAACTGAAAGACGCCACTGTCCTTTCACCATGTCCAAATTGCCGGAGCCAACAGATGAGTACCACCACTACGAAACCATCCTTGGACAGGGTGCCGATTTTCAGCGGGGGAAAGTGGATCGAATGCGGCGCGGCCCGGTCGGCAACCGTTTTCAATCCATCGACTGGCCAGGCAATTGCCCAGGTGCCGTTGTGCTCGGCTGGAGAAACCAACGAGGTGGTTCAGTCTGCGGTCAAGGCCTTTGAGGACTGGAAAGAAATGCCGGTCGTCGAACGGGCACGAATAATGTTTCGCATGCGGGAGTTGATGGAAAAACGATTCAAAGAAATCACGGCACTGGTGACGCGGGAACATGGCAAGACGCTGGCCGAGTCGCGGGCAGAAGTCCAGCGTGCGGTCGAAATGGTGGAGTTTGCCTGCGGGATTCCCAGTTTGATCGTCGGCGACACCATGGCCAACATTGCCGCCGATGTCGATGCGGAAACGGTTCGTTATCCCGTTGGCGTTTGCGTTGGGATCACACCCTACAATTTCCCGTCGATGGTGCCGATGTGGATGATTCCGGTCTCGCTGGTTTGCGGGAACACTTTTGTGCTGAAGCCTTCGGAGAAGACGCCGTTGTCTGCCAACCTGATTGGCGAGTTGTTGAGCGAAGCCGGCATTCCCGCCGGAGTCTTTAACATCGTGCACGGCGACAAGGAATGCGTGGACGCGTTGTTGACTCACCCCAAAGTCGCCGCAGTATCCTTTGTCGGATCGACGCCGATTGCGAGATACATTTACGAAACTGGCACCCGGAACGGCAAAAGGGTTCAGGCCGCTGGCGGAGCGAAAAACCATTTGATCATCATGCCCGATGCCGATTTGGATATTTCGGTAAAGGCACTTGCCGCGTCGGCTTTTGGATGCGGTGGGCAACGTTGTATGGCCGGCAGTATTGCTGTTGCGGTTGGAAGTATCGGGGACCCGTTGGTGGAGGGTTTGCGGGATCACGCCGGGCAGATGCGAGTCGGTCCTTCGGATGGAAATGAAAACGTCGATATGGGTCCACTGATACGGCGCGAGCATGTCGATCGCGTTGCGGGGTTCATGGACATCGCCAAGGGGGAAGGAGCGACAGTTGCCTTTGACGGCCGGCAGGATTTTGCCGGCGATGGCTTCTTGATCGGCCCCAGTGTGATTGATCAGGTCAAAGTTCCGATGCGCGTTGCGCAGGAAGAAATTTTCGGACCAGTGTTATCGGTGATTCGTGCGACAGATCTGGAAAGCGTTCTGGAAATGGGACGGGCGTGTCCATTTGGCAACGGTGCTTCAATTTTTACGCGCGACGGGTATGCGGCGCGCCACTTTAAACGACACTTCAATGCGGGGATGATCGGTATCAATGTGGGCGTACCGGCTCCAATGCCCTGGTTTCCGTTCACCGGCTGGAACCAGTCTTTTTTCGGAGACCTTCACATCCAGGGAACGGAGAGTGTTCAATTCTACACCCAACAGAAAATGACCCTTACCCGCTGGTTTGCCTCCAGTGCCGACTCGCATCAGGATCCGGTTTGGAAAACGGAACGCAAGGACCAGATTCAGTCAGGCAAATGATCGATTGTCTTGTAAGCCATAAACTCGACATCTATTACGAATATGGTTCCGGGAAGACGAATATGGTTCCGGGAAGTCCAAAACCTGGTCAACAGTCAGAATCCAGCAAGAAAACTCGAATTGCCGGTTCTGCGACTGGTTGACGGGCCAACTCGACGGGGCTCTGATTATTTAAGCCGCATGCAAATGCTATGGATCTGCGTTTGCGTCCCCAGGCTTGCCGCCTCAATGGAAAATGGATTGACGGTTTTGTACAAGGATGAAATTCAGGAATTGAACGACGGGGGCCGGCCAGTATGGTTTCCTGTTTTTTTTGTTTTTTTTGGAGAGACGACTGATGATTCGATTTGCGACTTTGACCGCGATCATGGCGGTCACACTGACATGTACCGCGAATTATTCGTATGGCCAACTTTTCCAGCGATTTCGGGCCAATGATCGGTGTTGCCGACAACCTGTTTTTCAAACAAGAGCATGTCAGCCAATGTGCTGCCAGCCGGTCAGGCAAAATTGCTGTATGAGCGCTCCGGTTCAGATGAACAGCATGCCATCAGCTGCACCGGGTTGCGGTTGCGGGCAGGGCAGCGTCGTCTACGGTCCGTCAGATCCAGGCAACCCTGGCGATCCTGTTCGACAGGATCCGGGACTTGGTGGCACAAAACAGGACTGTGAAGACCAATACGTCGCTTGCCAACAATCCTGTAATGCCTGCACGGGCACCCAGAAAACGGAATGCCTGAATTATTGCACGTGCCAAAGAGCCGTATGCAACGGCACCGGCTCAGGCCCTTGCCCAATGCCAGCCTGTGGTGGCGTAATTGTCGAACAAGGGATCAACTGACATTGCGCAACCTTTTGGTTTTCGAATAATTGCCAGCCAGCTGGAGATGCCAATAGTCAATCCATGGCGGATTGCATCTACACGATATCGGGGGCCCACATTTGGGCCCCATTTTCGTTAACGCACACAAATCAACTGGTTATCTGCGACAAAGATCGATGGCGAAACCAATTTCTGTTCATCGTCTGATTTGCGAATTGTCCAATCCGAAAGATTCGAGGACTCAACGACCCGAAGTTCTCCGGTCAACGTTGTGTAGGCCAGGCATAGCTTGCCGTCGAACACAGCAATGGCGGGATCAAGGCAACTCTTTTTTGGATCGAGCGACGTGACGTAACTAATTTGATTCCTGCCATAACTTGTGCCGATCCGGATATTATTGTTCAAGTCAATCCAGCAGAAATACATCTTGTTGTTAAAGATGGTGACGGCCGGAGCCTGTTTCGTTTTTACATTGCTCACTTCGTACCGGCTCCAGCTGTTCCGGTTGGAAGGGTCGGAACTGTTTGCGACACACAGGCTTTGAGTGTCGCTGTCGGCATAGACGATAAAGAGCTGTCCGTTATGCTGAATCAAGGCGGGCTTTCGGCGCGTACGAATGCTCAGAGTCACCAAGTCGATCAATTCGTTGCCGGCCGCATTCAGTTTGCCGATCTGGATTTGGTCGTTATTCCCCGATCGCCAGGCCGCATAAATGTTGTTGCCAACGGCCGCAGCAGCGACGCCATTCATGGGATAAATTTCGTTCTCGAATTGTTCGACGAAACTCAGGTTGCGGTCGTATTTTTTGATTAACAACCGGTCTGCTGTTCCCGGCTTGTCGCAAAAGACCGTCCATTCCGTCCCATTCTGGACAACGCCGACCTCGAAACCTGCCAACTCCGCGGCAATCGTAACCGGTTTTGGCTGGCTGAAACGGAACTTGCCCCAGTCCGCAAGTTGCTCCATGCAGGTTCCATAGGCCGCAGTTGTTTTCCGCCCACTTGGCAAATGAACGTCAAATATTCCGCGATGAAGTGCGATCGGGTATCTGGATTTTGAATCGACCCAAACGGCTCCCGAATCACCTGATTGGGTCGGGGTGTAGCCCTTTGAGAACTCGATGACCACAGTGCGAATTCGTTTTTCGACACGATTCACTCGCACAATATGGGAAAGGTAATAGCTCACCTTTCCCCTCGTATAGGTGCGTCGGGCAGGGCACTCAACTTCCTGACCGATTCTGGCCATTCTGGCCTCGTTCAATTCAAATGCCTCGTTCTCGTTTTGCCCGAACATTTTTGCTTCAAACTTTCGGTTGCCCTGGATCTCGAACAAGGCCGCGTCGAAGTCCTCATCGAATCTCAACAACTGCCCGATTTTTTCCTCTTCGACAGGTGGATAGGTCAACGGCTGATAGATGGGGTTCCCCTTTTCAGCTTGCCTCCCTTTCGTTTGGTTGCCAATCGCATGCTGGACTGACAAGCCCATCGGCCCACCAGTTTTTTCGTCGAAAACAACTGCACCAAGAACGCCAACATGATCGACGCCAATTTTCGGATTGCGAATCGGCATACCTCCCATAATCGGATCGTATCGCTTGTTCCGGTCGGGAACAAATCCGGCCAGTGCAGCCTGGGTCGTCAGCGGCAAAACGCCGATCACATCCGTATCTACTCCGTCAAGCGAAGACGGCACCCGGTTCGATTGGCTAACGTCCGACTGTTTTTTGTTTACCAGGGCAACCAGGCTGATCGTGTCAGTGACCTCACTATTGACCATTTTGTAACCGACTCCAAATCGGAGGACGCCATCCCTGGCGAGCATGCTGACCAAATGGCGATCGACGATTGTCTGGTAATAGCCCATTTCCAGCGCGTCCAACTTGTACTTCGTCATGGAATTCATCTCCTGAAAATCTGTCTGTCTATCGCCGGTTGTTTCAGGCGTTATTTGTCGATTGGAAGCACGAGCCGGATTCCCGCAGGATCACCTCGAGACTGGGCAGCCGGTTCAAAAATGGCGCCCGAACTAAACCAGGTCAGGCTGGAACTTGCCGAGTCTGCTCCACGCAAGGCCTTTCTATAGCCCTGGTTCTGGTCAGGCACTCCACATCGATCTTCGCACCACTCGCTGGCGTTTCCCAACAGATCAAAGAAACCATAATCATTGGGCATCTTCCGGCACGCCGGGTTCACGACAATGTCCTCGAATTCAAGCGTCTGAAAGGACGTCACCGCGTATTGGTCGATTCGCGAAGGTGAATCTCCAAAAAAGAAACGAGTCCTTGTCCCGGCCCGGACGGCGGCATCCCACTGAAGAATTGTTGGCAAACGATAACCATTTGCACTTTCAATCGGCTTCCAGCATGTCGTGCCATCTGATTCAAATTCGAATGATTCATAGGCGGCCTCCCGGCCGTCACGTTGGCTCAGCCAGTTGCAGAATCCGATCGCCTCACTCCAGAGCAGCTTGTGTGCAGGCAATTCAGTATCCAAATTCGTGCCCAACGCCTTCATTTCGGTTTCGAAATATATTCGCGAACGGTTTTCCGGTGGCAAAGAACGGAGGTATTCAAAAAACAGCGACGCGGGAACTTCCGCGGAAGCCATTTGGAATCCTCTTTCCAGAGTCGTATCTTCTCCCTCTCCGTCTTCTGTCATGAACCGTCGTAGATCGCGCTCGGGCAAGCCATGTTTTCGTCCTGGAACGATTTGCGGATCGACGCGCAAAAAAATCAACGGCGTGTGACCGTCAAATCGCTTGATAAACCAGCTGTCATTCGAAGCCCGGATGATGTCCCCGGGAACTGCCTGTCCAAATTTTTGCAGCAGCCATTGGCTCGTCGAAAACACAACAGGCAATTCAGCATAGCGCATTTTTTCAGTTGCAATCGCTGTCAATAATTTGCGCTGGTCGGCAGTTACGTCCGCGACAGGAATTTGGCCGATTGATTTAAGCAGACCACTAACAAGCCAGGGATTTTTTGTAGACCTGACAATCTCGCATGCATCTTCAAGATCGCCATGCCAGTCCGGGAAAACCTCGATAAACCGCTCGCGTAGTTCCGGATTCGGTTTCAGTTGAAGCAATTCAACAGCTGCTTCCGATTCACCCAAAAACAGGGCGACAATCGACAACCGAATTCGTTCTTCAACTGAATCCGCAGCTTGAAGGTGTATGTTGAGGGCAGACTGTAATTCGTCGTTTCGATTGCTTTCTGAAATTCGCTTCAGCGCTGCAACGATATTCCTGCATTCCCCTTTCCCGGCAAGCTCAATCGAATCAACCATCTCAACCACTGGAATCTCACCGACACTGCAAAAACGGCTGTTGGCCAACAGGGCGTGAAGCCGTGCCTGTTCGTCAGCTGAATTTTGCAGCGCCGTATTGAGCTGCGAACGAATGATTTTCGCGTCAAACTGTTCAAGGTTTTCCAGCCTCGCGTCGAATTCTCCGGGGGTGGCAGCCAGCAGGGCGTCGACTCTGACCTTTGCAATTCTCGACGTAGTCAATTTCGACAAATACCGGCCGGCGTAAACGAGTGTCAACAAAACCAACAGGATCGCCGCCGCACGAATCCCGAAGTGGCGAGTTGCAGTTTTGAAAAAAGCTTTCTCGGACTCCGTTCCGGACCGGCGATCAACACCGAACTGCATGGCAACATATTCGATGACATTCGGAAGAAACCGCGAATCCCGGTTCGGCTCCCATTGTCGCGACAATTCTTCCAGGCGAATATTGGCGCGCCCTTGCCAGGTTTGCTTTTCTTTCAGAGCAATCCATTTCCGGATCGGATTCACCAGGAAATCATGCGTCAGCTGATAATGTGGCTGGGCATTCTCATTGTTTTCGGTCTCGATGGATGTAACGATCCTTACATCACGATCAAGAAAATCCATGATCGATTGCAATTCACCGATTTTGTTTTCAAGTCCGGTCGCCAGGGCCAGTTCCGACAACGACTTTTGCGCACCCTTGATTTCCGATGTCGATTCCGTCAACAGCTGTCTCAGTACAGTCCGAAAAGTCTCATCCTGGCGGGCAATCCGTTTGTCCAGGGAGATCTTTTCCAGGAACTGAACGCCGATTCCCTGCCAACCGCCCAGTTGTTTCAGTTTGGAAGTCTTCCAGGAATCGGAATCCATCATTTGGGCAAAAAGCGCCAAATGGATGGGGATGATTTGATCGTGATCCGAGATCTCGACAACGGTTGAAGCGATGAACTTCTGCTGATCGGCGGTTAACACTTCGCCGAGGGCTTCACTCGCTTGACCATAGGCTGTCAGGACTTTGCGCGCATGCCGCCGATCGAAAAGCGGAATACCCAATGCATTCACTCCCTCCTGGACTTTCAGATCCAGTAGTGACATGAAGCGGGTTGCCGACATCCAGAAATCGTCCCGAACCATCAAAATGCAACTTAGGTGTTCACTGTCGCAGTGCCGCAACGCCTCGACCAGTTGCTGTTGTTCCTGATCGTTGTTGGCCTGCAACCATTGTTCGAACTGGTCAATCACGATCAGCAGTTTTTGGCCCTTAGGCAGTTGGCCTCTGCGAATTCGGCTGAACGCCACGGAAATGCCGGGATCACCGCTGACTACTTCAGGTGCCAAGACGGCAATTTTGCTTAGGAGTGTTTTTTCGGTATCCCCCGGTGTCGCTTCCAAATAGATGGTGTTGTATTCCGGTGGCAATTGCGGCAGCAAACCGGCTTTGACCAGCGAACTCTTGCCACATCCCGAAGGGCCAAAGATCATTCCGACAGTCAAAGGCTCAATGGAATCGGGAGCCAGCTTGTTCAACCAAAAACGAAGCGAATCCGGAATGCCAAACCGGTCCTTGGGTCCGGGCAGCAGATCCAGGAAGAAATCGGCATCCTGGGCGTCGAACGACCGAAGCCCTTTCGGTACCACCTTTACATTTTGCCGGGGTTTCTGTTCCGACACATTCGAAAACTCGCGACCGGATTTGGAATACGACTGGGATACCTGGGACCTGTCGGCCAAAGGCAGAACGCCGCTCACCGAATATTCCGGTATGTTTTGCAAATCGGAGTCCCACACAGCCCCGAATGTTTTCAGGTCTTCAACCAGTTCGGCGGCTGTTTGATATCGCGAGTTCATCAATTTCTCAAGGCACTTCAGGCAAATCCGTTCGAGTTCCTTGTGTACGTCCCGATTGATGCGGCTGGGTGGCTTGGGTTCCGAAAAACAAACCAGGTCAACCAGTGAGCGCATGTCCTTGGCGACAAACGGACGTTGCCCTGTCAGCATCACGTACATCATTGCGCCAAAGCCCCAGATGTCCGTGCGGCGATCCAGACGATGATTTTCGCCCCGGATTTGTTCCGGAGACATGTAGGGGGGCGTACCTTCCGGAACTCCCGACAGGTTCTCCTCAGGCGTCATGTCATGCAACGCCATTCCAAAGTCCATCAGCTTTGCACGATCACGAGCCGCAGTAATGATGACGTTG
>JAYVKA010000616.1:0-3449 GCA_043768885.1 Planctomycetota bacterium | reverse complement strand
GGTCACGATTCCCGAAAAGGCGAAACTTTTTGTGAACGACAATCCGACCGCCAGCAAAGGGGAAACCAGGAATTTCGTGGTGAACAGGCTGGAACAAGGTCAGGAATACGACTTCGTTTTCCGTGCCGAGATGGAAAATGCAGCCGGCGTTGTGATTGAAACCAAGGAGACTGTAAGGATCAAGATTGGTGATTCCAAGACTTTGAATTTCACACCAGCGGGCTCGAAAACACCGTGGGCGAAAAAGCCTGAAGAAGAAAAGGCAGCAGAAGCACCTGCCGCAGCCGGCAAGTAGTTTTTTCGATTACCTGTAAATACACAGGTTGCGAATTCAATCGATATGCATCACCGCACCAAAAATCATGGTGCGGTTTTTTTTTGTCAATTCGTGATGTCGCCGAACTGGCCTGACTCCGAGTAGTCAATCGGCTTGGGTTGGGCAATTACCGGATCGCGGGCTTGAGGAATGAAATCAGAATCTCGAATGGAGTCCAGCGCGGACGCTCCAGTATATCCAGCGGTTGAAGCAACCGATTCGTTTAAACTGACGTTGTTGTAGGCGAGAAGAGTACCTTTTTCGAAGTGTACGTTTCGCAAAGCCAGCTGGTATTCGACCTGTGCCTGGTGGAATCGCAAGCGAGCGTCCAACAGTCGACGGTGCGTGTCCAGCTCGACGTCCAGATCAACCGCGTTTTGGTTCTTGTTCAGCTCTTTTTGGCCGTCGAGCTGTTCTTTGATTGCGACCAGCCGCTTTTCCTGTAACTGCATGTTTTCATACGACCGGCTTGCGTCGTTGATCGCGTTGGACAATCCCAGGTGGACTACCCGTTCCTGTTCACGCAAAATCTCGGCTTCTCGAGCAACCGACAACTGGGAATTCCGGACCGCCGCATGAGCCCTTCGAAGGCCAATCGGCAGGTTGTATTCCATTCCAAGTTGCCATTCCTGAAGATTCCCCTGGAAAAAGTTGTCTATGGCACCAGTGGAGCCCGTGAGGTCCTGGTCGAAACCGCGGACCCTGTAACGGCTGATCAAATCCAGCTGGGGCTTCAGAAAGTTCCTGTTGCCAGCGAGCTCAAGTTCCTTTTGTTTAATGATCCAGCGTTGACGACGGAGCTCTTCGCGTGTCTGCAGTGCTTCATTGATTGCGGTTTGCCAATCAAACGTAACAGGTGCAATCGCCGGAGAATCAACTGGCTGAATCAATCGACCGTCGTTGATCGGGAATCCAATCATCAAGCGGAGTTTCCGTTCCGATACACGAATTCCGCCTACGCCACGGAATGTCCCGCCAGACGAACCGTTGTTCGTTCGCGTTCCGTCGGTTGGGCGTCCGTTCATGGCGTCCAGAATTTCCGACTCAAACCGGTAGACTTGCTCCCGGGCCTGAGCCAGTTTTTCGGCTCCTTCTTTTCGTTCGGTGCGCGTGTCGAAAGTATGTTTCGCAATATCCCGAACCTGAACTTTGGCTTCGAGATCGCGATAGGCATAATACAAATCCCAGTATGCATTCTCGACTTCGGCGACCAGGTCGCGAACGGAACGTTCAAAATCGGTCAGGCTCACATCCGTTCGAATTCGTGCCAATAGAACTCCATTCAATTGGCCAGGCTGGGCTCCGGGGCCCGCGATGCGGTTATAGAACGCACCGGCGTTTTGCATCAACGGTTGGCGGACTTCGCCTTCAACGTAGGTTTCCCACGACTTTGGAATGAAGGTATTGGAAAGCTGGTTGTTTTTGTCATAAACGGTAACGTTTCGGAAGCTGAACAATCCGCCTGTTGCCGACCGCTTGTTGATTCCAATTTGAGTCGTACTCAGGTCCTGATTCAAAAAGCCCTGATTCCCGAAAAACTGGTTGTTCAGGCGACGGTCGTTGTTTTCGTAACTTGTGGTTGCAAAAACATTCGCGTCGAAAGCGCTCAAGGCTGCTTCTTCGCCGGCTCGCGGATCAGAGAACACCATCGACGGATCCATCCGGCTGGTTACCGACTGGGGCGATCGAATGACCGTGACTCCAAGATCCCGCATCACGCTGGACGAAGCCAGCGCGCTTTGAATGCACTGCTCGAGTGTGAGCGGCATCAGCTTGTCACTGGAAAAAGTGCTCTCGTTGATGTCGTAGGGTGAGAATGACTCGGGGCCATTTCCCAAACAGGCCGAATCCAGGCAGGGGTCGGACGGTGATATTTGCTGCGGTCCGTAGCCTGGATCGGTTGGCGGCAGATAGCACGCGTTGTCCGAACACAGGTCCACGCAATCCCGTTTGGTACAGCAACCGGCAACAACGACCAGCGTCAAAGCGATGGTAGCGAGCAGAATGTGGCATTTGTTGCGCATTATCTTCCCTCAGGTGCCCAGGATGTTCATGTGGAATGGGCCCGTGAACTACGTGGCATGTCTTTTCCAATAGATCGGGAGATAACGCCTGTATCATTAGTTACGGTCGTGCCAGGCACGATGATATTGCAGAATTCGCCCAATTTACACGCTACAGCACCCTAAATGGGGAGGCGAAACATGCGTAGTTTGGGTCAGCAGTATGAATCGTGTTGAGATTGATGGCATCGCTGGCATTGCTTGTACGCTTCATCGTTCAAGCCGGAAGGAGAAAGACAAATGCGATCCACGCACCAATACATTCAGACTGGAAATGTCGACGGTGACTTCAATTGTTCCCCTCATTCAGAATCGGTGCCACCGGAACGGGTGTTCGGAGACTATGTATGAAAGCAAGCTATTGCTGTCCCTAAGGCTGGCCCATGTCGGTTAGAATGTATGGGAGTTTCGCGAATCATGAATCGCGGAAAAGCGGTTGGCCGAACGGGGCCAGGTTTTCAACTCAAGACAACCGCCGATAGCAACTGAGCGACAGCAGCCATTCGCATCGACTCAAAAAGCCCTCAGAATATTTCCCGCCGCCAACAGGTTTTGGCAGATAAACCATGCAACATCATCAAAGCATCGCCGATATCGATCGCCTGCTGGACGAGCTGGAACAAATGGCGGCGTCTAATGTTGCGACGTCCGCGTTCCTGCAAAAACTGCTGGGACGTTTGCGTTTTCTGATTCAGGCCGATGCTGCTGCCTTGATGCTTCCGGACCAAAATGGCAACTGGTTTGCAATTGCCTTCAACGGAAATGGCGAGCCGGAGCAGGTGTCGTCGTTCAAATACCCGGACAATTTCCCGGCCGGACAGGCGATCGTAACATCGACGGAATCCCAATCGACGATGGGCGTTTCTGTTCGAAAACACTCGTGGGAAAAAGGCGCGTTATGGACAAGATTTTCGAGGCGCATTCCCGAAGCAACAACTGGTGAAATCGAAGAGATTGTCCGGGCCTTTGCCGAAATCGTTGCAATCCGGCAACTTTCGGAGCAAGAATCCTTTCTGGATCAAAACTGGGGTCGACTTCAGCGGGTCGTGCACCAAATTTCCGGTTCACAT
>JAYVKA010000615.1:0-10673 GCA_043768885.1 Planctomycetota bacterium | reverse complement strand
TTGGCTGAACGGTTTCCGGAATTCCAAAAGCCGTTGTCGCAGTTGCCTGTGATTCTCGAAGGCCGCGATGTTTTGATGCGCGTCGGTGATGGGCTGGTCGAGTCGAGTGGCCAGATGCGAATTGATTTCGAAGCGATGGCGGACGATGCCGAGTCACGTTTGGCTGAGGAAAACCTTTCCGCAACTGACAATGAACACGTTGTCGGGTTTCCAGGAGCGAAAGACTCTTTGGCTGGCCCGAAGACAGACGTTGAGTTTTTGGAGATGGCCAGCGACCTGGAAGACGATGGCCGGACGGAAGAGGCGATTCAGGTTTATCGTTCGATGATCCTGGCCTGCGGCGTCTCGGCCGACCCGGTTTTCCGGATGGCGGAGTTGTTGTACGCGGCCGGTCAATCGGCGGCGGCGAGGGAACGCTACAGCATGGCCATCGAGCTGGCTCCCGATTTTGTCGAGGCTCGGGCGAGCCTGGGTTGTGTGCTGGTGGATTTACAGGAACCTGATCAGGCAATTGCCGCTTTTCAGGGAGCACTCGACATTCACCCCGATTATCCGGACGTGCATTTCCATTTGGCCCGGTTGCTGGACGAGCGACGATTGCCGGACGAGGCGGAATCGCATTGGCAGACGTTTTTGCGGCTGGCTCCGCAGAGTCCGTGGGCGGCAGAGGCCCGTCAGCGACTGGGGCTGGATTTTGTGAGTGATGACGACGGATAGCCATCGCGTTTGAGTTCAATGCTTCTACAGTTCACATTTTTTTTCAGCAGGAACCAGTCATGTTTTCAGGCGGAACCGTTTTTTGTTGTTTGTTTTCAGCTGCCGTCGCTTTTGGAGACGCTTCCTCCGTTCAGGAACCTGTGGCGGATGGGCCGGTGTTGACGGAAGCGGAAATGACAAAATATGTGACCGTTATTCTGAATGCGGACTTGTCGCATCTCACGGACAAGGAAAAAGAAATTATTCGGCTGCTAATCGAAGCGGCGCAGGAAATGGACGAAGCGTTTTGGATTCAGGCCTGGGGGGATCGCGATGCGAAACTTGCGACGATTCCTGAAGGGAAGCTTCGTGATTTTGCGATGGTCAACTATGGGCCCTGGGACCGGTTACAGAACTTGCGATCGTTTGTGCCGGGAGTCGGTGCAAAACCGGCTGGCGCGAATTTCTATCCAGCCGACATGACGAAGGAAGAGTTTCTGGCGGCCGTCGAAGAAAATCCGTCGCTCGGAAGCCTGTACACGTTTGTTCGACGCGAGGACGACGGAAAACTTGTTGCGGTTCCCTACAGCAAGTTACTGGCAAAACAACTCTCGGCGGCGGCATCCAAACTGCGTCATGCTGCGGGACTGAGCGACAATAAGGCATTTGCCGCTTACCTTGTCGCGCGCGCTGATGCACTGGAATCTGGCGCGTACCAACACAGCGACTTGTTGTGGATGGACATGAAGGATAACCGGCTGGATATGGTGATCGGTCCGATTGAGACCTATGAAGATCAGCTGTTCGGCAAGAAGGCGGCGTGTGAGGCCTACGTTTTGGTGAAGGACATGGAATGGAGCGGGCGGCTTCAAAAGTACGCGGCCCTTTTGCCTGGCCTGCAAAAGAAGCTACCCGTCGCCGAAGAGTATTGCAGTGAAAAACCCGGGACCGACGCGGACCTGAACGCGTATGACGTGATCTATTACGCTGGCGACTGCAATGCCGGAAGCAAAACGATCGCGATCAATTTGCCGAATGACGAAAAGGTGCAGCTGGAAAAGGGCTCAAGGCGATTGCAGCTGAAGAACGCAATGCAGGCCAAGTACGACCAGATTCTGGTTCCGATTGCCGATTTGTTGATCGATCCGTCGCAGCGGAAACACATCAAGTTCAATGCTTTCTTTTCCAACACGATGTTTCACGAAGTCGCGCACGGCCTGGGAATCAAAAACACGATTACCGGCAACGGCACGGTTCGCGAAGCGTTGCGGGAGGCGTCCGGCAGCATCGAGGAGGGGAAGGCCGATATTCTGGGCCTGTTTATGGTTACCCAGCTGTTGGAGTCTGGTGATTTGACCGAAGGCGAACTGGCCGACTACTACGTCACCTTCGTCGCCGGGATTTTCCGCAGCGTCCGGTTCGGTGCGAGCAGCGCTCACGGTCGCGCGAACATGGTTTGCTTCAATTTCCTGAGCGAACGGGGAGCATTTTCTCGCGACGACAAAGGAAGGTACATCGTTGATGTTCCGAAGATGAAAATCGCGGTGGGCGAACTTGCCGGAACGATTTTGAAGTTACAGGGAAAAGGAGATTACGCCGCCGCGAGAGAGTTTTCCGAGACGGTCGGACAGATCGGCCCGGTCTTGAAAGCCGATCTGGAACGGGTCAATCGCGAAGGAATCCCGACTGATGTCGTGTTCGTGCAAGGACCGAAGGTACTCGGATTGAATCACGAGAATTAACCGGACAGCGCCATTTTGTGAGCCGTGACGCGTGAGCGGCAGGGCCCGAGACGCTACCCGGTGCCTGACGGCTCACGGCTCACTCGCGCCTCTTTGGCTTCCGCCGAAACAAGATGCTGGATTTCAGGGCCAGATGTTTCGGCTGGAAGGCAAAACCAGGTTTCGAAAAGTCGATAGGATGCAGTTGACCGTTACCGGCCTCGTCATGGATTACTCGGAGACCAGCTTCCACGCCATCAGCCAAAACTGGCCGCCTCGGCTCATACCGAAATCTTCGATCAATCGGCGTTGCATATCGGGCAAATGGCCTGCACCATAGAACAACGCAAGCTTGGTTTGACCACCTTCGATTTCCCGTTTCAGGATCGACATCGCTTTGGCGTTGCGGTGATCGATAATCGTCGATCCCTCTTTGCCTTTGAAAATCGCCATGCTGGCTTCCATGTTCTGCATTTGTTCGGCAAACATCTTTCGCAGCTGAACCGAACGGTCATTGCTGAACAGGGCCATCAACAGATCGGCATCGGTTGTTGAACTGGACGACTGCATCGCCATGCTCTGTCCGATCGCGTTCAGGACAAAGCCCATGATGCTCTCGTCGTTGTCAGCCATGCTTTGGGCGAACTCTTCCGGTGACATGTCGGCGTGAACAAAATTGCTTTGCATGTAATCGATATGGTCCAGCTGAAATTCCAGGCCCAACGCCCCTTTCATTCCCAGCTGCATCATTGCCACCGGATTCATCGCGTCGGTCGATTCTCGGCCACCGTTGGGAATCCGCGTTCCTTCGGGAGCGACCAACTCGTAAAGCATCGCGTCGTACTGTTTGAAAATCTCGTTCAGTTTGTCGTAGTACGATTGCTCGCCGACATGGACTGCGCCGATCAGGTCCACCGTTACCGTCTGGCCGTTGGCATTCGTGCCGATGAAGCGGGTGACGCTTGTTTCGAGGCTGATCGCACGGCCTTTGCCATCGCGGCCAACCCGCAGGTAGTGCTGAAACTCGGCAATTACCTTTCGGTCAGACTCTTTTTTCGCCTTGGCTTTGGCGTCGTCTTGCTTGTTCGTTGCCGGCGCGGTTTTGGTCGTAGCGGATTGTGCACTGACGGACGCGACCGGGGCGAGGCAAACGGCCGACAAAAGAATGGCCAGCATTCCTGTCAAACGACACGCCTTCGCAATTTTGAAATTTCGATTGATCGACATCGATTCGACTACCTTTATGCTTGGAGCGATTTGGCAACCGGCGCCTTTTTGCCGGATTCCGATGGTATTGGCTTCCTTGAAGAATACCCGACGGCTTGCCAGATGTTTCGATTCTAGGGGCCTGGCGATGGATAAACAACGTCTGACTCTTTTGGATGCAAACGCCGGATCACAAATTGGGTCGGCAAAGCGGCTGATGTCCTCGTGAAACTGTGGCAATGCCGTTAAGATTTGCGGTATCGCCGATCCAGACCCGCCGCAAGTTGATCCAGCCCGTGGACGATATTTCCAAATTCCTGCCCCGATTCGGACTGACCGAGTTCCGACCCGGCCAGCGCGAAGTCATCGAGGCTGTGCTGGGCGGCCGGGATACGTTGTGCATCATGCCGACAGGCGGAGGGAAGAGTCTTTGTTATCAGCTTCCTTCGCTCGCCCGCCCCGGTGTAACAATCGTCGTCTCGCCTTTGATCGCGTTGATGAAGGACCAGGTCGATTCGCTGGTTCAAAATGGAATCGCCGCGACTTGCATCAACAGCTCGCTCAGCCAGTCCGAACAGGGGAACCGAATTGACCGGTTGGTGCGGGGCGAAACGCAATTGGTCTACATCGCGCCGGAACGATTGCGGCATGCAGGATTTCTGAAGGCGTTGCAACAAGTCAATGTCCAGATGTTGGCGATTGACGAAGCCCACTGTATTAGCCAGTGGGGGCATGACTTTCGTCCGGACTATGCGCGACTGGGAAAATTTCGCCAGCGGTTGGGGAATCCGCAGGTCGTGGCCCTGACCGCGACGGCGACTTCGATTGTTCAGCAGGACATTTGCGCTGTCCTGGAGTTGAACGAGCCGGCTCTGTTTGTTTCCGGTTTTGCCAGGCCGAATTTGTCGTTGGCCGTGGAGACTCCGGCCGGGAACGTGGCGCGGGACAAGCGGCTGGTCGAGTTTCTGAAACGGGCTCCGGGCAGCGGCATTTTTTACGCTTCGACGCGCAAGAACTGCGAACACATTGTGGAGTTGCTAAATGAAAAAACAAAGATTCGCCAGGAATTCTATCACGCCGGGATGAATCACGACGACCGCCGCCGGGTCCAGGAAAATTTCATGGCTGGAAAAACGCCAGTCGTCGTCGCGACCAACGCGTTTGGGATGGGAATCGACAAGGCCGATTTGCGGTTCGTGATTCATTACAACTTGCCGGGGAGTCTGGAAGCCTATTACCAGGAAGTCGGTCGGGCTGGGCGGGACGGATTGCCATCGCGGTGCTTGATGCTGTACTCGTACCAGGACCGGTTTATCCAGGAGTTCTTCATCGAGAATTCCTATCCGAATCGGGAAACGGTCCAACAGGTTTACGAATTTCTTTGTGCGTTCGAAGTCGCTCCGATCGAGATCACGTTGCTGGAGATCAAGGAGCAATTGGGGCTGGCGATTGGAACGCAGGGTATTGCGAATTGCGAAAATTTGCTGGACAAGGCCGGGGCGATCGAACGGCTGGATTCCACGCGAAATATGGCGGCAATCAAGATCGAATCCGGATTGCCTTCATTGGTCGAGCTCTTGCCGCGCGGAGCGAAAACGCGTCGTCGGGTGATGCAGGCCCTGGAAAAAATCGTCGGGCCGTTGCGCGGTGACAATGTGCTGTTTGATCCAAGGCGATTGGCTGATCGGCTGGATTTGAAATGGGATCGGGTTCAGGATGCGATTCGGCAGTTCGGCAACATTCCCGGATTTCAGTATGTCCCGCCATTTCGTGGCCGCGCAATTCACGTGCGCGACCGATCCCGCCGTTTCGATGCGCTGGAAATAGATTTTGCCGAACTGGAACGGCGGAGAAAAGCGGAGTTTGAGCGGCTGGAGCAGATGATCCGCTTTGCGACTTCGGGCAAATGTCGGCAGCTGGAAATCGTTCAATATTTTGGCGAATCCAGGGCGCGGGCTTGTGGTGTTTGCGACCGGTGTGCACCAGGCATGTTCGACTCGGCCCAGTGGCAATCGGTGCCTGCGATTGGCGGCAATGAGACAGCGACAACCGAAATGCCATTGATGAACTCCAGGGAGCAGACGCATGCGAAGTTGCAGCCGGCACTGGTGCAAGCCGTGATGTATGCGGTTCAGGTTTCGCTCAGCGGCGTGGCCCGAACCCATGGCCGATTCGGGAAACTCCTGGTCATCGACATGTTGTGCGGGAGCAAGGCGAAGAAGCTCGAGAAACTTGGACTACAACGATTGAGTACGTTTGGGTTGCTCAGTCGATTGAAGAAAACCGAAGCTGTCGAGTTGATGGATTGGCTGATTGCCGCCGGGTTTGTTCAACAGGTCGAGCAAACAAAATTTCGGCCGACGATTCAAATCTCGCCGATGGGCATCGACGTGATGAAAGGCGTTAGCGGTGCCGATGCGATTGCCACGATGCCGGAGAAACTTGCCCGCAAGGTTGCCAGCCGTTTTTCCGGCAAGAAACCGGTCGCCGCCGCAACTTCCACTCGCGAGCAACCTGTAGCGGAAGTTGTCGATGACGAGCCGTTGATGCCCGATGAAAAATCACTGACCAAACCACGCCGTTCCGATGAGCCACCGGACGAACCAGCTGGTGTGGCTGAAGTGGCTGAATTTGCACGGGAAATCACACATGCCTCTGAATCTGTTTCCGAAACGGGAAAGCAGGGCAAACCTGAGGCTCCAAAACGAAAAACCGAAATATCTACGATCCAGCCGTCATGGTTTTGGACTTGGCGATTGATGAATGACGGGTACAGTTTTGAGGAAGTGATTTCGATCCGAAACCTCGACAAATCGACTGCTGTCGAACATCTGACGAGGGCGGCGGAGAACGGACAACGGGTGTCGGCAAGTTGGCTGATGACTGCTGAGCAGATATCGCATCTGGACGGACTGGCGAAAGGGAGCGAGTCGGGCTCGCGGGCAACGCGTTTCGATTTGCCAGAAGGTGTGACACCGGCCATCGCACGATTACATCGATTGTTGGCGGACCAAACTCAGGCTGGCGGTCCCTAATTGGAGCTAGCCTTCCAAAGCGTTAACGACTGGGCCGATGTGAATGGAACGCGGAACGCAAGGTTTCCACCAAAATGTCCATGATTCGGCAATGGGCGAAAAATTGTCGCAATCGGGCCTGGAATGCTTGCCAGCAAACAGGGGCATCCGATTGCACGGCGACAAAAAGATTGCGACTACAGGATTGTGCCCGGGAATTAGGGTTGTCGGCAGTGGATCTTTCGAAAGATCCCCGAGGCACAGGATCTTTGGCAAGATCAACTACCGAAAAAACAACCGGTCATAATGCGCTACCCTGTTTAGCCAAAACGGCGGACCTAGTGTACAATCCTCCGTTTTTACAGATCATTTTTTCGATCGGAATTCACCCGGGTTTTCGGGTTGATCCGACAGGTGGTGCGGGGGAAGAATCGGGCATGGGTTTCCGTGGATTTTTGACCTTTCCCTGAATTGTCGAATTTGATTCTCAACATGCAGTTTTTTGCAGTTTTCGGATCTACAGAGGTAATTGATGTCTGACCAGCCGAAGGGTACCAAACCGCGCGAGAACGATCCTGTATCGCGGCGACCCGGGCGAAATCTGAACTTTTGGATGCTGCTGATCCTGTTGGGAATGTTTCTGGCCTACATTTTGTTTAATTTGGTCAGTGGCGATCAGAGCCGAATCAGCCTGGGCTATTTCCAAAACCTGATTGAGAACAGGGATCCCGATGGCAAACCACTGGATCGGCCAGACAAACTGCCCGTAATCGAAGTCGTCGAGTTTGGTGAGACGACCGCAGAGGGAATTTTTCGCGAACCACTGCCGCCGCTGGAATCGACCTATGATCGCGAAGGCAAATCCAAGGCACCGGAAAAAGGCTCGACGCTGAAAAAACGCTTCATCGTCAATCTTCCGCAAACGTCCGAAGGTCGAAGCGAATTACAGAAATTGGTGCATGCCCGAAAAATTCGCCTGGAGCAGGCAACCCCGTCCAATCCGCTGGCGATCTATATCGCGATGCTGATCCTGTTCTCGGTCGGCCTGCTGTTGATGATGTACTTTACCCTTCGCCGCAGCCAGAACCAGATGATGGGGGGCGGCGGATTCCTGTCAGGTTTCACTCGCAGTCCTGCAAAAAAATACGAAGCCAGCGCCAAGCCGATCACGTTCGGAGACGTGGCTGGCCTGGAGGGGGTCAAGGCAGACTTGCAGGAGATCGTCGACTTCCTGAAGGAACCCGCCAAATATCGCAAGCTCGGTGGCCGTGTACCAAAGGGGGTGCTGCTGATTGGACCGCCTGGAACTGGCAAGACGTTGCTGGCCCGGGCTGTTGCGGGTGAAGCCGAAGTGCCGTTTTACAGCGTTAACGGCAGCGAGTTTATCCAGATGTTTGTCGGTGTCGGTGCCAGTCGTGTTCGCGACCTGTTTCAGACAGCCAAGGCCCATGCACCTGGCATTATCTTCATCGACGAGATCGATGCGGTTGGCCGTCAGCGCGGGGCCGGTCTGGGTGGCGGACATGATGAACGCGAACAAACACTCAACCAGATTTTGGGCGAGATGGATGGTTTTGAAAAATCCGATTCGGTAATCATTTTGGCAGCGACCAACCGGCCCGATGTTTTGGACCCGGCGTTGTTGCGGCCAGGACGGTTTGACCGGCATGTCTCCGTCAGCCGCCCAACGATGAACGGCAGGCTTGCAATTTTCAAAGTTCACGTGCGGGATGTTCCGCTGGGGCCAGATGTTGATTTGAAAATCATGTCGCAGGCGACGGTGGGCATGACCGGTGCGGACATTCAGAACCTGGTGAACGAAGCTGCGTTGTGGGCCGCGCGGCATAACAAGAACCGTGTCGAGATGACCGATTTTTATTACGCGCACGACAAGGTTTTGATGGGTGCCAAACGGGAAGAAATCCTGTCGGCCAAGGAAAAAGAACGAACCGCGTGTCACGAAGCAGGTCATACACTTGCCGCGTGGAGCCTGTCCGGAGCAATGCCGGTACACAAGGTCACCGTTATTCCGCGTGGAAGAGCACTGGGCGTGACCCAGATGGTTCCCGATGAAGACCGGATGAACATGTCCGAAAACGAAATCCGGGACAACTTGATCGTTCTGCTTGCTGGGCGTGCCGCAGAAAAACTGGCCTACGACGAATTCACAGTCGGTGCGGAAAGCGATTTGGATCGGGCCAGTTCCATGGCCCGGAAGATGGTCACGCAGTGGGGAATGAGTGAACGATTGGGCCCGGTCAGCTACAAGATTTCGGAAGAAGACCCGTTCCTCGGTCGCGAAATCCACCAAAACCGCCACTTCAGCGAGCACACGATGGAAGTGATTGACGAAGAGGTCGGTCGCATTTTGCGTGAGGCTGCCAAGGCGGCGACGGAACTGTTGATGGAACGTCGGGCGGACCTTCAGAAAATCACGGACGAACTGGTTGAGCGCGAGGAGTTGGACCGGAAGATGATCGAAGCACTGATTGGCCCATCCGTCCACAAGAACAAGACCCTGGCCGAAGGGCTCGTGGAAAGCGTCTCCGAAGCTGCCCAAAATGCTGAAACCGGGTCGATTTAGAAAAGCCGTTGGCGACGGAACAGACAGGCTGCATCCGAACTCAACTCTATGGATTCTGGCGGCCGGCCAAGGCATCGCCGCTAATCGCTCCATTCACTTCCGATTGGGAGTCGACCGTTGGTTTATTGGCGACGCACACCCCTTCGAATTCGATCTCTTTTGTCACCAGCACGTTTCCAACATCGAGGTAGAAATGGAACTGCTGGCCGAACTCGCCCTTTTGGCCGGGCGTGATTCCCAGGTCCATGGAAAACTCGCTGTTGGCTGCAATCGTTAGCGGAATTTGGTGATCCGACCGGATCGAGCAGTTGCCCCCTCAGCACCAATTCATGCCGACGATCCGGATGTCTGATCGGGTCCCATTTCGAATTCGCAAGACCAGCGGAGATTCAATTCCGCCTTGGGCATCAACGGGAACGTCCGCCGTGATCGCAACATTATCCGCCGACGGTTGCATCCAGTCCCGCACCAGCATCACCGACGAAACGGTCAGCGCGCACACAGCCAGAATCTGCAAACCCCAAAGCACGCGGTTCATCACAATCTCCCTTTTTATCCCACCACTGTAGCATGGTTCCCCGACCCATGCGAGAGAAACTGCACATCCCCAAAACCCGGCGACAGGTCCCGATCCAAAATGGTTGTACGATGGACGTCCTCGTCCGTCGAAACACCGCTGACTTCGACGGACGAGGACGTCCATCGTACATTTGTTGCTTACTCCGGCACGGTCACCGGTTCGCCTTTGTCCCGTGTCGCCAGTTGCGGCATGATCGCATTCACTTCCCAGGAAAACAGGTGCACACTTCCATCAGCCATTGCAAAGACAGCTCCGCCGGGATGATAACTCCAAAAGTGAAACGTATCGCACTGTTCGCCGTGCTTTCCAGGCTTGAATTCGTAAGGCCCGTCCGGACATGACTCCAGATAAGTCGTAATCCCCGGTGCAGCCGGTGCTTTTGTTTCACGAACACCCAGCAGCATGTCACACGAACCGGTACCCTGTTGTCCGAACCCGGCGTACCACCAGCCGTACCAAAAATCGGAACTGGTCGGCCGTTCGCCGATCATCAGCGTGTTGGAAGTCCCATCGCCAATATCGCTGAACCGCGTTTTGGAGTTGCGAAAGAAAACTCCGTCTTCCGTACTCCAGTCGGTCCCGTTAACGCCAAGGTAACTGGTCGAAGCGGCGATCCGAAAATTGTGGGTCCAGTGTGCTTCACCTGTATCCGGCTCACTCGGGCATTGAAACACTGGAATCACCGTCCGCATTCCCAAGTGACCAGAGAAGGGGGAGGGACTTGTCTGATAATCTGCCGCCGCTTGGTCAAAAACGGCAAGTTGCTCGACGTAGGTGAGCGTACTTTGAACTGCACGTTGACATTGAATTTATGTTGAAGGCTTTTGGACATCAACATGAAGGAGATTGCGATGGGACGTGCGCGGGCGGAA
>JAYVKA010000614.1:0-2848 GCA_043768885.1 Planctomycetota bacterium | reverse complement strand
GAGGCGTCCCTGGTACGGCGACAGTAGGGATATCGGCCAGCCCATTTGGCCGGTCCAGTTGCAATTTTCCAGGCGGAATAACTCGCAACAGGCGGAATTGGCCCGAACATTTCTTTTGTTTTTCGTGGACGACAACATTCGTGTAAAGAATCCCGCCATATTTTCGCCGATCTGCAAGTCGACTTCCGCGCAGTCCCTTGACCATTCGGCATGACGCTCCTTAGAAACAGGGCTTGTAGGGTCCGCTGTGCGGACCAGTCATTTGCAATTATTTTTTGGTCCGCACAGCGGACCCTACAGAGCAGTTACGGATTCATGAAAAACGGAAGCAGAGTTCGGCACGCGATATTGAGCGTCAGTAACAAGGACGGAATTATTGAACTCGCACGGGCGCTGCAGCAGGCTGGAGTTGGCTTGTTGAGTACCGGCGGGACTTCACGGCATTTGCAGGATGCGGGGATCGAAGTTACCGACGTTTCGGACATGACCGGGTTTCCGGAAATCATGGACGGCCGGGTCAAGACTCTGCATCCAAAAGTCTTTGGCGGAATTCTTCATCGTCGCGATAACCCGGCCGATCAAAAGTCAGTTGCGGATCACGAGATGCCGCAGATTGATTTCGTGGTTGTCAATCTCTATCCGTTTCGGGAAACCGTTACTCGTCCGGACGTGACGATGGCCGAGGCGATTGAGAACATCGACATCGGCGGGCCGAGTCTGGTTCGGGCGGCGGCCAAGAACCATCATTGGGTTTCCGTGCTGACCGATCCGGGGCAATACGCGGATGTGATTGCCGAATTGAAGGCCGATTCACAAACCAGCGAGTCCACGCGTAATCGATTGATGTTCGAAGCGTTTGCCCACACTGCTGCCTATGATCGCGCGATCGAAGAGTTTTTTGGACGGCAGGCCGATGGCGCTGACAAGGGTGACTCGGCCTGTTTTCCAAAGCAGTGGAATGTTTCATTTCGGCGCAGTGAAGTACTTCGGTATGGCGAGAACGATCACCAATTGGCGGCAGTCTACCAGTCTGCAGGTCATTGCGGTCCCAGTGCCGTATCGGCCCGGCAACTGAACGGCAAGCAGCTTTCGTACAACAATCTGCTCGACCTTGACGCGGCGCTGGGGATTGTGATTCGGCTGGCGCGACCGGGCGTAGCGGTATTGAAACACAACAATCCGTGTGGTGCGGCGGTCGCGGATTCGCTGGATGTCGCAACCGCGAGGGCCTTTGCCGGTGATCCGGTCAGCGCGTTCGGTTCGATCGTTGGAATGAACCGCATTGTGGATGTCGCGACAGCGAGGTGGTTGGGAGAGACTTCGGGGTTGTTTGTCGAAGCGATTATTGCTCCCGATTTCGAACCAGAAGCGTTGAAGCTGCTGCAAACGCTTCCCAAATGGAAAAACAATGTGCGATTGTTGGCGACCGGGGATTTTTCGGCTCCCAAATGTAACCTGGAGATTCGTTCGATTGCTGGCGGAGCTCTCGTTCAACACAGCGACAATCAGCCTGACGAACCCAAATCTTGGAGCCTGGTTTCGGGCGAACAACCGAATGCCGCTTTGCAAGCGGAGCTGGAGTTTGGCTGGGCGATGGTTCGTGCCGTGAAGAGCAACGCCATTACCTTGACACGGGATTGCAGTCTGGTGGGCGTCGGTGCGGGACAGATGAGCCGCGTCGATTCAGTTCGGATTGCGATTGAAAAAGCGGGCGATCGGGCGAGGGGTTCGGTTCTCGCCTCGGATGCTTTTTTCCCGTTTCCCGATTCTGTGGAACTGGCTGCAAAGGCCGGTGTATCGGCGATGATCCAGCCCGGAGGGAGCATCAAAGACCTGGAAGTGATTGCCGCCGCCAAGGAGGCCGGAATTACCATGGTTTTCACGGGAAGGCGTCATTTTCGGCATTAGGATTCTTTTTCAAAACAATCTCACACTGAACCTGTGAGAATACACGCCCGAAGTGCAAGCGAGTGGACTTTGGCAAACAGGGGTTCTCTCGCTTGCGCTGTGGGCTCGTATTTGGTCGTGCCTTCGAATTCAAATCAATTATCGAATTGGCCGCATTATCCGGTGTCTGTCTCCAAAGGTTTCCAATGAAACGGCAAGCGGCGATTACGGGACCGACTCCGCCGATGATTCAGTGGACGCTGATGGTCGATTGTACTGTCCGTGACTTGACCAAAATGCCTCCGGCGATTGCCGCTTCCCGACAGTTGCGAGGACTTCTGGAATGGTCTCGGGCGAAATCCGAAAGACGAATTCGAAACGGAATTTGTCTTCACGAGAATTGTGATTCAAAATCGGAGTCTGAGTCTGGCAAGATGCCGAACGAATGGATGGGGTTTCCGGAAGCCGAACCGTTTACCGTATTTGGTGGACAGCTACGGGTTCTTGAGACTTGCGGCAATTGTCCGGCAAATGTTTGCGGAAATGACGTTGCCGGGTGCTGGGGAGTCATTCCATTCGCCGGACCAGACTGGGACTGCGACCAGGTCAAAGAGTTGCATTTGGGAACCGGACAAAGACTCGCGGTGACTGATTTGCCGGGCTGGTTTGAGCGATTGCTTGAGCGAAACGACTTGAAAACCCGATTCAATGATCTTTTCCCTGTGACCTCGCCCCGCTGGTACGGAATCTGGATTGGATCAGAATGGAGTCCTGAACAAGTTGACTGGATGGCAGAGTTTCTGGAATCGAATCGGGCGGAGATTCCAACCGAAGAAATTTCCCGGCTCGCGGCAGCTACCGTCGCCGCAAGAGAGCATCGATTGCGGATATGTTTTGATCGCATGGCTGCGGGCAATTCGGATTCGGTAGCCTGGACGCTTCAGCTGCATTGCGGACGATG
>JAYVKA010000613.1:0-5028 GCA_043768885.1 Planctomycetota bacterium | reverse complement strand
ATGGCGCGCCCGTCAACCGTGGGCCACCTCAGTCCGTCCGAAACCGAATGGGCTACTTGAAGTAAGGAGGCAAGTTGATCGGGGCATAGATATGGTTCTCCAACAGGGAAAACCTTACCGCTTGAAATCCCCAATCGTTTTCAAAGACGCCTGGGGCCTTGAACTCAAACCCACTACTTCTCAATCGCTGCAGAAAGCGGCGCAAATTGAATCAGCCTCAGACGCGGGAACGGCTTCGTTCCTCAATCGCTGTCCGCCGTTTGTGGGACCAGCCGCAATCGAATCAGCGTCGCCCGGTCTCCCTGCGTATGCATCACTTCTGCTGTCGCGCCAGGCAAATCAAATTTGTCTCCACGCTGCAAAATCTTGTGGTTCAACTCGGTCAACAATCCGCTTATGGAATCGGAATCGGAATCGTCTCCCAAATCCAGCTTGCAGCGTTTCTCGATGTCGCCGACGGATGTTCCGCCGTCAATCAAAAATTCCCCCGGCCCCGATGGCACAATGTCCGGCCGTTCCGAATCAAATTCATCTTCGACCGGCCCGACAATTTCTTCCAGCACATTTTCCAGCGTCACGATGCCGGTAATCGTTCCGTATTCGTCCACGACAAAGGCCAGTAACTGGTGCGTCCCCTGAAAATGTTTCAGCACGCGGCTGATCGGCATCGTCTCCGGCACTTTTTTGGGTGGCCGGATGATCGATTGAATGTCGAAATCCGAATTGTCCGGCGAAATGCCAACGAGGTCCTTGATGTGAATCACCCCCAAAACGCTGTCCAGCGACCGGTCGCAAATTGGATACCGGGTATGCTTGGTTCGCCTGGCCAGCTCGATCAGCTTGTCGAGCGGTTCGTTGATATCAAAGAAATCGACGTCGCCACGCGGCAACATCACGCGTCGCACAACCTGATCGTCGAACTCAAACACATTGTTGAGTAGCGAGTGTTCATTGCGGGTCAGGTTGCCATGAATATGGGCTTCCCGCAACAAGGCCCTGATTTCCTGTTCAGTCGATACTCCGTCGTGGCCTCCCGGCCCTCCTACTCCCAACAAACCCAGAATGAATCTGGTGACGACGTTCAAGACAACCAGAAACGGATAAAGGATAAAGAAGAAAAACATCATCGGTGCGGCACACCACAGCAGCATCGTTTCCGGCCGTCGAATCGCAAAAATTTTCGGAGCCTGCTCGCCGACGACCAAATGCAGTCCGGTGATCACGGAGAAAGCCACGATAAAACCCAACACATGCGTCAGTTGCTCATTGTGAATTCCAACCATCCCCAACAAGGGTTCAACCAGGCTGGCAAAAGCAGGTTCGCCGACCCAACCCAATCCAAGTGACGCGATGGTGATTCCCAGCTGACAGGCACTGAGCGATTCGTCCAGCCGTTTCGCCAGCCACTTGGCTGCATTCGCCATCGCTTTCCCGTCGCGGGCCATTTGTTCGATACGGGAAATGCGGACTTTTACCAGGGCAAATTCCGCAGCCACGAAAAAACCGTTGAGAATGATCAGAATGATCGCGGCGACCAGAAAAGTAATTGTCTCGGACCAGTTTTCCATTTTTTGTGTGTTGTTCAGGCAGTCGGGCCCCGATTACCGAATGACAATCGCCAGGCAAACTATCGCCCCCTATCTGCCCTTCAGCATAACAGGCCAGGCGAATGTCGTCAGGATCAACGATTGTCCCACATTCTCTGGTTACTGGCCGGATTACCCGTCCATTGATAGTTCGCAAGACTTGCCTGAAATTCTCCCAGATTGAATTGAGTTGATGAATTTCCCGCAACTTGACTGACAAAACCTTTGGCTTCATGCTGCACGCTCCCGGCCCGGCAATGACCAGATCTTAACGCTGAATCCGCTTTGTTCCGCCTTCGCTTCAGACTTTCGAAACTCTTCTGGCTCCTCGCGATCGTCGCGCTCTTGTTCGGCGTGGTGTCACTGGCTTTGAACAAAGTTGCAGGATTTGATCGCAGCATGCAGGTCCGTTTTTCAGGACTCGTTATCGGTGATTCGCGGACGATTGCAATCGACAGACTTGGACCACCCATGTCATCAGGTTCCGGATTCGCTCGTCAACTTGAAACCTATACAGAAGAACTCGCCAATTCACAGAAATCCGGCTCGGTCGAATATCTGGTTTGGCGAAATGGAGTGAATTGGTACTACTGCATCGGGTTTGACGCTGACGGAAGAATTATCTTTAAAGCAGAAGGTCATTCCTGACCCGCATTTGAAGTTCGACACATCCTCCTGAATTTATTGACCGATTGCGTTTGCCCATGACGTTTTGCCGCCGGGTTGGGTTGTGAAACGAATCTGTAACTCGCGGTGAGCTTTCAGGGGATCTATCGTTTGTTTTGCAATCGCTTCAACAGGGACTGGGGCGAGTCAACCACCAACCGGTTAGTGTTCGGTCATTCACCAACAAACGGTTCACCGTCAACTTTCGGGCACCGATCGATCAAATCCGCAGGATTCTTCCGGCACCGATTGAACCCGACGAAATTCCAGGAACCGGGATGGGGATGTTTGGGATGTGTGCCTGCGATTTTTGGGTGACCCGGTTCGGCTGGGTCCCTGTTCCGCGAATTCAAAACAACGACATGCTTTTGCGGGTCAGTGCGAGGATTCGGCACCGCGCGACAGCGAAGCGGGCGTTTTACACCATCGCATCGTATTCGTCGTCTCGCCTGCTTGGATTTCCTGGAGCCAGATTTTCCCATTTCCGAAAACGGATTGCATCGTTTTCGTGGGTCGATGACCAAGCCACCTACCAGTTGAAATGCAACGATGCCGATCCGTTGGCACGCGGAGAATTGAAGGCACAAATGAATTCGGTCTCCAAAGTCCGGCCGGATACTTCGATTTTTACGGACATTCAGGCCGCGACCGAATTTCTGTTCAATCTCGACGGTAGCTGCGGGTACAGTTTTCGGCAAAACAAACTCTCATTCCAGGAGATCGACTATCCCCAGTGGGACATGTACTTTTGCCACGATTGCTCGTATCGATTCCCGCTGCTGGACCACCTGATCGCAACGTTTCAGATCGATGCGGAATTGGACTGTGTCTTGTTCATGCAAAACACCCCTCAAACCCGGTGCTCCTCCTGGCTCTATGATCAGGAAGGCGGACATGAAGGAATTTCGGAATAGCATTGAGGGCCGGGGACGAAGGTTACAATTCCTTTTTTGCCACGGAAGAAACACTCCAGTTGAATTCTGCAAGGTGTGAACAGAACTTGTGTCAATCGGTTGGAAGCATGATAATCCACAGCCGAGGCCGTACATCTGGCAATAGAATGTGTCATCAATCCACAATTCGCTGATGGTGCACCAGTTTCGAAATCGAAAATCCCACGGTGGTGGCGAATCCAGTAGCGCTTCGGTTCATTTCTGGCCGTCGTCGGACTCGCATTGATGATGCCTGTTTGGCCTGTGCAGCGATTTGTCGAAGTGCAATTGACGCTGGTGCCCAATTTGGACCTGCTGTCTGCCGGAGACAAATCGAATTTGGATGTGCCGGGCCAGAAGGAGGTCGTGCGGCGATTTGCACGTCAAATAACCGTTTGCCAATGAGTCAATCAAACCGGTCAAGCGATGAAATTCCAGTTTTCGACGAACCTCAAATGTCAAAGTTGCATTGGGAAGATCAGTCCATTGCTCGATGGGGATCCGGCCGTTACGAACTGGGATACCGATCTCGACGATCCGCGGAAACTGTTGCGGGTTGATCTGACAGCGGACGGCAGGCCACGGCAGATTGTGGAGCTGCTGGCCAAAGCAGGATTTGTTGCAACTCAAATTGAAAACGGGGGCGAACCAGCCGTAATTGGTGCTACAACGAGTGCCAATTTCAAACTCTCAACGTACAAGCCCCTGCTGCTGGTCGTTGCCTATGTCATCGGAGCGACCGTTTTTGCCGAATCGATCCATGGCCGGTTTGAGTGGCATCGGGCGATGGGTTATTTCATGGGGTTCTTTTTTCTCGCCTTTGCATTCTTCAAACTGTTGAATGTTTCCGGATTTGCCGACGCGTTTGCGACCTATGACATCTTGGCCAATCGGACCCGGTTTTATGGGCTGGTATATCCGTTTGTCGAATTATCCCTGGGACTTTTGTTTTTGACGCATTCCTTTCCGCTTGCGGCAAATTTGGCAACTGCGATTGTTATGGGGGTGGGCTTGGTTGGCGTTGTTTCCGCCGTGCGACGCAAGCAGGCGATCCAGTGTGCCTGCCTGGGGACTGTTTTCAATCTGCCGATGTCTGTCGTTACCATCGTGGAAAACAGCCTGATGATCTCAATGGCGGTCCTCATGCTCTTCTCCGGCCAATAAGGTACATGAAAAAACGGCGTTGGTGATTGGCGCCAAAACCGGCAGAATGGAACTGTATTCCAAACAAGAACAGAGAGCCGATTCAGGGAGTCGTGAGTTTGTCCAAAAAAAGAAGCAGGCCCTTCCGCCGCCGAAAGATGTTTCGCAGACGGGCTCCAATCGGTTCGCCGCCTGGCACGTTGCCCGAGAGCAGCGTTACCGGGCAGGTCAAACTTCGGCTGATTCAGTTTTCCAATGAAAGTGCTACGGACCGCTTCATAAACGGAATTGAAGATCTACTCCGCGTTTTCCCGTCGCATGCATTGAAACTTCAACCGAATCCAGGCGGCACCCAGGCAGACGTTCGACTGGTCCCAAAAACCATTACCTGGCTGGACGTCGAGACTTTGGGGGACACAAAACTGCTGGCTTCGATCGGCGAAATGTTTGGGTTGCACCCGCTGGCGATGGAAGACGTCGTCAATGTGCATCAACATTCCAAAGCCGATATTTATGGCGACACGCTTTACCTGGTCGCGAGAATGCCAGTTAACGACGAACATTTTGAAACAGAGCAGGTCAGCATTTTTCTCAAACCCGGTTTGGTGATCACGTTTCAGGAAAAACCGGGGGATTGTCTGGACGGCGTGCGAAACCGGATCGCTCATGGCCAGGGAAGAATTCGCAAAATGCAGGCCGAC
>JAYVKA010000612.1:0-7136 GCA_043768885.1 Planctomycetota bacterium | reverse complement strand
TCATACGGCCGGGTCATCAATTTCCAGGTCGATCGCAAACGTCCCGGTGGACCAGGCAACGAGTTGATCGAAACATGAGTCGTGGCTTGCAGCATGATGGCTCCAGGAGAGCGCATGGAAATTGTTGACGACATGGCGTGGCATAGGCTTCCAGCCTGTGTTCCCCGGTCATCACAGACTGGAAGTCTGTGCCAAGCCTTCCAAACTATTTTCGGTCCTCAGAAAGTCCGTGCCAATGGGACAAATCAACTTTGCCCGAAAACACGAGCGAATGAGCCTGCGTCATTTTTTGCTTTTATTGTCGCGTTCCGGTTTTGCTGGCGGTTTAAAATCGAACAGCTCGCCAAAGAGGACTTCGCCCCGTTCCTGTTGCGACGGGTTGGGGCTGGAGATCAGTTTTTTCCTTGCCGCTTTCTGGAGTCGGGCGATGTCGCGTGCGAGTTGCTCCTGGATTTGTTTTCCGGATTCCTTCAAAGCATCAGGCTGGGCATCGGCCGGTTCCCCGATCCTCAGCGGTTGCTTTTTTGCCGAACCCATGAACTGGTTGAACTCGCCCTGGTTCTGAAAAATACCAACAGGCTTATGCCCTGGATTTTGGGCGTGGTTTGGGGGCACTGTCGCGACCATTCAACGATGAATCGATTTCATGATCAAATCGTTTCCTGGTCGAAGTTGGTCATTGCTCGCTCCACGATCAGGACGGGATCGCAGAGCAGAACAAGATTTTATCGAAATGCAGGACGAGGAACGGTAGCTAGGCAAAAACCCCCCCGGGATGACCGTCGGATTCGCGGAGCGATCAGCGACCATCCTTGTCCTTTTGCTTTTTGCCTTCCCGATCCCGTTTCTTTTGGGCCTGATCCCTGACGGCTTTCACTTTGGCTTCGGCTTCTTCTTTCGTCATCTTGCCTGATTCAACGGCCAGCTCAATCCGCCTCAGGACTTCGATTTTGCGGGCGTTCTGATCTGCGACACTTTTGTCGAGTACAGCTTTCGCGTGATCGGCTTCAGACATTTTGGACCGTACGGCAGCCAGCTTTGCGCGGGCCTCTTCGGCAGTCAATTCACCAGCCTTGACCGCAAGTCGGACTTTTTCGACGATCGCACGGACTTCATCAGCTTGGACATGGCCTTTGTCGTTGCTCGTTTTTCCGGAACCGTCACTGTGGGCGTCGGCGATCTTGCTGTGCAACGCGGAGAGTTTTTCTTCCACGGCTGCCCGGTCAATTTTGCCCTCGGCGAAGAGCTTTTCCAGATGCCCGGCGGCTTGCGCGAAATGTTCCTGGGCAGTGGCCAGGCCATCATGACCGGCCGATTCCTGCCGATCCGATATCTTCTTGTGCATCGTTAAGAGTTTTTCTTTCATACTTGCCTGGTCGAGCTTGCCTTCGGCGACGAGCTTTTCCAGTTGCGCCGCACGGGCAGCGGCTTCTTTGGCCAAATCGACGTCGGCGCTCCGGGCGGCATCACGTTTCGAAAGCCCATTCGGATCGCGATCACTGCGATTGGCCATTTTCGCAAGTGTGGCCATCATCGCATCGGCTTGTTCCTGAGTAAGTTGATCTTTCTCGACAAGTTTTTGAAGCTGCTTTTCGACTTTCGCAGAATCCTGGCCATAGACCAGACCCAACGGAAAGACGACGAGTGCCAGTGCCATGACACACAATTGCAATAGACGAGAACCTTTCTTCAATACGTTTCCAGACATGATCATCACAACCCTTCGTTCCAGGTATCCACCACTATTGATTTCGCTTGCCATTGCCGGTGGGCGGAATTCCGGGCAGACAAGGGATTCGACTGTTTTCAAAATTGAATCGGCGTAGGAATGGCAATCGGGATTCAGCCGCGACAAAACAAGGGCGTCACAACAGAGTTCTTCGCTGGCACGCAAGTTTCGCTGAGCCCACCAGACGACGGGGTTCCACCAGAAACAGGCAACTGCAAACCATTCCAGCCAGCGAACCAGATAGTCCCGCCGGCGAACATGCGCCAATTCGTGGGCCAGAATCCATTGCCAGGAATCTTCATCCATTTCATCCAGCAAGGATTGGGGAACCACGACTTGCACCTTGCCGCCGACCCACCAGACCAGCGGCGATATCCGCGCGGAAGTCGTACGGATGGCAGGCATGGAGCCCAAGCCAAGTTTCTCCGCAAGTCTTTTCGCAGCCAACCGCATTTTGGTTGGCGCGGGTCTGCAGTTGGCTTGCAACAGGCGATTGAACTGAACAACCCGCAACAGCGACCAGGCAATGACCAAGCCGCTTCCCAGTATCCAGACTGTTGACAACCAGGGCTTCGCTTGTATCCAGCCGTTCTGCAAAGCGATCAAATAGCCGGGCGACCTGTGAGTCTCCTCAATCGCTGCATTCGAAAACGCGAGGTCATTTGCGATGGCCAGTCGAAGATCCTGCGACTTGATCGGACGAACTGCCGCTGGTCCGTTGTTCGATGCGAACTCTGGAACAGGAATATTGAATATCGGCGGCGTCACGAGTTTGATAAAAACGAGTAGCCACAACATATAGGTCAGATGGGGGCGTCGGGCGGTTGCTCCAACAACCAACGCCAACAGGGCCAGAGCCAATGCAAAGCAGGCGTTGCTGATACCGGTCTGGAACAGGAATTCGGTCATGTTCCTTCTCCTTTGCGGTTGCTTTTGCCACTGCCAGTTTTCTTTTCATGCTCGTCGAGGATTCCGCGAATCCGGTTGACGTCGGCGCGGGAAATCTTTTTGTGCTCGACCAAATGCGTAATCAGCGGCGCGAAAGTACCCGCCGTCAGTTTTTCTGCAAGCAACTCCATTTGCTGCCCCGCATAAGCCTCGCGCGAGATCGCGGCAACAAAATAATGAACCGCGATCGATTTGTCCCGTTCGACGAATCCTTTTTCTTCCAGCCGTTGCAGCAGCCGCTGAACAGTGCCGTGTTGTGCCTTGTTGGCGTCGGAATAAAGCTGCTCACGAATGTCGCGAGCCGTCATGTGATCATCGTTTTGCCACAGCAAATTCATGACCGCCAGTTCAGCATTCGCCAGGGGTTGGTGCACAGGATCGACCTTGTGTTGAAATTCCAAAACAACCGGCTTGAACTTAATCCCGGTGTTGTACGACAGCCGAACGTATTGTTACGACAAACTGTCGTATGTGTCAAGCGAAGCCCGCAGGTTCGGCTGTCCCCAGCCGAACACGCAATCAATATCAGGGGGAATCCAGTATCCGCCTGGGGACAGGATGATCTACATGCTTTCTCCCGAGGAGAACCCCGAAACGGGGCTGTTTCCACGAAAATTGGCCAAAAGTCCTTTCCTAATGAAGGGTTCCCGCATGGATATCGAATCAACACTCTGAAGGCGTTTCCAAACCCACCAATTCGCGGCCAACATGTCCAACGACCAGCCACTTCCGCCATCGCAAATGAACCAAATCTGCGACCGTTTCGAAGACGCCTGGAACCTGGCGCCGCCACAACCTGTCGTCGCCGAATTCCTGACTGGCATTCCGGAAATTTCTCGCCCGGAATTGCTTCGACAACTCCTGACGATCGACATCGAGTTCCGCCGCAAACAGGACGGTGTTGCCGATTCCAAACAAATCGGCCCGTACAAACTGCTGCAACAAATTGGCGAAGGAGGGATGGGAACCGTCTGGATGGCCGAGCAGCAACACCCTTTCCGCCGTCGCATCGCGCTGAAAGTCATCAAGGCCGGGATGGGCAACAAACAGGTCATCGCCCGATTCGAAGTCGAACGGCAAGCGGTTGCGATGATGAACCACGAGAACACCGCCAGGATTCTGGACGCCGGCGCGACCGACAACGGCCAGCCCTATTTCGTGATGGAACTGGTCCAGGGAATCCCGTTCAACAAATACTGCGATCAAAACAAGCTGAGCATCAAGGATCGACTCGAGCTATTTGCGCCGGTTTGCAAAGCGGTCCAGCACGCGCATCAAAAAGGAATCGTTCACCGCGACCTGAAACCGTCCAACGTCCTGGTCTGTTTGTACGACGGCGTTCCGGTTCCAAAAGTAATCGGCTTCGGACTGGCCAAAGCCCTGCAGCAGCAAACCCGGCTGACCGACAAAACGATGTTCACCGAGTTCGGCCGGGTCGTCGGCACGTTGCAGTACATGTCCCCCGAACAAGCCGAGATGAACCAGCTGGACATCGACACTCGCACCGACATCTATTCGCTCGGCGTAGTGTTATACGAGTTGCTGACCGGCAGTACACCGATCGACCAGGAGAAGCTGAAGAGTCAGGCGATTTTGAAAATCCTGGAAACCATTCGGGAAAAAGAGCCCCCGCGCCCCAGCATCCGCCTCGGCAGCAGCACCAGCGAATCCGTCAGCGGCATCTCGGCCCAGCGCCAAATCGACCCCAACAAACTGAAAAACATCCTCCGCGGCGAACTCGACTGGATCGTCATGAAGTCGATCGAAAAGGATCGCACGCGACGATATGAAACAGCCACCAGATTTGCAGACGACATTGTAAACTTCCTCAACGGCGAAGTTGTCGAAGCCCGACCGCCAACGCCCGGTTATCGCGTCACAAGGTTTTGTGCCAAATATCAGAAAGTTCTGGCGGTTGTTTCGTTGTTGACAATAGTTCTCGGACTATCGACCATCTTCGTGTATTTCAGTGCGATTCGTGAACGTGCCCTGCGCATAACGCCCGACAATGCCTTGGCCGAAATGAAGGCGCAGGCAAAAAGAACGAAACATTCCGAGTCCATTGCGATGGCCGCTATCGACCGCCTTAGCCTGATTGAACAACTTGAAGGAACCTATTTCAAAGCCGCGCAAAAATGGACTTCGTCGTTTAACAGTAGTGCGGGGCCTGCCTTCCCGGTTGATCACATTATCGCCAGACAGCACGACGGCGAAACTTTTCTCGACAACCTCGCTTTGTCCTGCGTCAGGTACAACAGCTACAAGGAGCCAAACATTGCCGGTCTCGATCCCAAATCAGGTGCCCTCACGCGGCTTTTTCATCCACGACAAGACCGATGGGCCGATCATTTTGAATTCCCGCAAGATGAAATAGTTGGACTGACGGACATTGGCATGACGACCGCGCGACTTCTTCAACTGCATCACCCCGATTCAGTTGCCTTGCGGCAGCCCCTGATCGAGGAAGGATTCTGGCTGTAAGTCTTCGCCTGGTAAATCAGTCCGACGCGTACAATCCAAGTGATGAATACAAGTTCCTCAAAAAAGCCAACCGATGCATCAAGGCGACCGGAGCCTTTCGCAACTGGTCAAACTTGCCGCGACGGGTTCTGCTTCGGCGGAGAATTGTCTGGCGGGGTTCTTTTTCTCCAAGGCGATTGCGGCGACGCGGAAGAAACTGACGGGGAAATTGCCGGTCGAGGATCAGGAAGACGTTGCGATCAGTGCGGTGAAATCGTTTTGCCTGGGGATTCGGGATGGGGAGATCGAATACCAGGGAGACAAGCAGCTGTTTGCACTGCTTCACAAGATTGTCGACGGGAAAATTCGCAAGCTGTGGCAGTATCATCTGGCCGGGAAACGGGATCTGCGGCGCGTCGAAGTGGTTGATGTCATGGTTGAGGCGCAAGCTCCCGACGTTGATCACGTCATGACCGAAAACATTCAGGTAACGCCCGACGAGCAGCCCGCGGTCGATCGGATTCTGGGCGATCTGCAATTCGAGCTGCGCGGGTTATTTGCAAAAATCCTGTCGGAACTCGACGAGCATCCGCGACGGCTGCCTGGCAGATCGGTGGCCTCAATCGAACGGTATCGGCAATTGATCCGGCAGAAACTCGAACGGCCAAACCATTTAGCTTAACAGACAATCGTGAGCAGTTTTCCATTCTGATCTTTCTAACTCGACAGCACCGCTTTCCATTGGAATTCCCGTGATTTATCGGGTTTCGAGATATATTTTCGGTTCTGCCACTTGGAAAGCAATCTGGTAACCTGTTCGAATCCAGGGAAACGCCGGTGCGCCTATGGCCGTCAGGCAGCGGGTAGCGTCACAACCCGGCCGCTGACGCGTCACAACCCGGCCGCTGACGCGTCACGGCTCACAAAATGGCGCTGTCCGACCAATCGTGTGCGTCTGGTCGGAATACACTTCAACCAGAAAGAACTTCGTTGCCCAGAATTTACGACATCACTGTGCCGACTCATCCGGGGCTTCCGGTTTGGCCGGGGGGGACGAAATTCACCTGTTGGTCGTCGGCCAAAATCGCTGAAGGAGACGTCTACAATGGTTCCGAGCTGACGATGAGTGTGCATACCGGTACCCACATTGATGCACCGCTGCATTTTGTCGAAGGTGGAGTGGCTACGGACGAGATTCCGCTGGAACAGCTGGTGGGCGAATGCCTGGTGGTGGAACTGACCGGTCGGGATTGCATTACGCCGGACGACCTTCAGTCGCTCGATATTCCGGCAGGCACGAAGAAGCTGATTTTCAAAACCGACAACTCGCGGCTGTGGGCTGATCTGGCGCATTCGTTCTATGAAGACTACTGCGCGCTGACGACGGAAGGAGCCGAGTGGGTCCGCGACTTTGGCATTCACCTGTTCGGGATCGATTACCTGTCAGTCAGTTTGTACAAGGACCCGCCCGAAACTGTGCACCGGATTTTGTTGGGCGCGGACATGGTTTTGATCGAAGGGCTCAATCTCATGGGTGTTCCGCCGGGCAATTATCGGTTGACCTGTTTGCCGTTCAAGATCGCGAATGTCGAGGGAGCACCGGCGCGGGTGATTCTGGAAGGGTAAAGTTACGCTGAAAACTCAACCTGTTTTTTGACAGGATTCACCGGATTTTCGAGATTGGAAATCCTGTCCATCCTGTCAAAAGTTGCTTGCGCCATTGCGCTGAAAGTTGGTCTCAGGCAAAAATCTGTTTGCCAGAAAAAGTAGCACGGCGGTCCTCCGCCGTGAAGCTCGGTGGGGGACCACCGAGCTACCATTTGGCCGTCCGATCAATTACCAGGACGCTCGTCTGTTTGCCGGTGCTGCTGGTTCCGCCGAGGATGGCAAAACGTGTTTTGTCGATTGCGACCAGACGGTGAAAGAAGCGTCCGGTTTCGAGTTTGGGAAGTTGCTCCCATGCCGTGCCGTCTTCACTCAGCTGGAGCACTTGCCCACT
>JAYVKA010000611.1:0-7698 GCA_043768885.1 Planctomycetota bacterium | reverse complement strand
TTCCGCCGTCAACGCCACGGCATCCGCTGCCGCCACAAAATGTTCAGGCTGCACCATCCGCGTGTTGATCGCCGACAAGACCGCTGAATCGACAATCAACGGACGAAACGGTTCCATCAAATCCAGTGCCAGGGCCGGGCGACCAAAGCGGGGTTGATGATAAAAACCGAGATACGGATCCAGTCCGACTCCGGCACACGTCACCGTTAGATCCTTGGCCAGCAAACTGTATCCCAACGACAACAGCGCATTAACCGGATCGCGCGGCGGGCGACGATTGCGTCCGTGAAAATCAAAATTCAACCATTCCGGAACTTCGTCGTCCGGGTCCCACGGCGCCCGATTCGGATCGTCCGCCCTGCCAACTTTGATCATCCCGCCGAAGTGCTGGAAATAAGTTCGTGCGGCGACCCCTTCGATGCCCAGCAATTGCTCCAGGCCCTTTACGCGTTCGGCCTCGAACGTCAGCGCTTTCAAAAACTGCAGTGCTTCGGCCGGTGGCTGGACGTGGTTTCGCATCAGCAAAGTCCGCTGGTTGCGAATCTTGTCCAGCACCAGTTGTTTCGCCAGTCGCAAACAAAACGGTGGCGAATCGGCCTGGCGAAACTGTTCCCGCCGCCACATGATGTTCTTCAAACCCACCGGCTGAGTCATCCCGTAGAACCAGCCCCCCATCGTGAAGTACATCAGCGGGACTTCCATCTGCAGCAGAGTCTGAATCGCCTGCGTCGTAACCTGAATCGAGCCCATCAGGTTGACCTGGCAAACATCGTGCAGCCGGATTTTTTCGACGACCTCGTCTTTCATTTTGATCTGCAGGACTTCGCCCGTTTTACCGACCGTCAGCCCTTGCGTGTTCAAATACAATGGACGCCGTTCGTCGCGAGCCGTGATCAATGCCCGTGTGTGCGACGAAGGATAAATCGAGGTGCCGTCCGAGTCGCGCCAGACCGGACCGATATCGAACAGCAGCGGCTGGACCAGCCGTTTTCCCTCGTGATCGACCTGGCGAAGGCGACTGGTTTCGTCTGGCAGACAAATCCCGACCAGCGAACAGCGGGGGCATTTGGGGGAATTGTCCAGCGGCGGCGGTGCGATCCGGTCCTGCATCACCGACCGGGCTCCGGCAATCGCCTGGATTGTCGTCGCAACCAGGGCTTCGTCGATTTCGATCCGGACCCGCTGGCGGGTTTCCCAAAAAAACAGCACGCCTTCGTCGCAGGCATAGCCATTCTCGCGCAGCACCAGGGCCTGGGCACAAAGTTGCACCCGTTCGGGGTCCCACGCTCCGAGCGATCCGTCGGGCAGCTGCCGGGGCGAACCCCGTTTGTAATCGACCGGCGTCGCGCGGTTTCCGTCGGCCTGGACCAAGTCCAGCTTGGCGAGAATGCCGTGCTGGCGACTGGCAAGTGTGACGCTGCGGGCGTGAATCGGTTCCTTGATGGCGGGTGCCTGCGAAGCGTCATCTTCGTCGCCGTCGTCATCCGCCGTATCGTCGTTCGCTTTCTTTTTTTTGCCAACCGGTTTGAGGGCATCGGTTTTTTTGTCAACGCGTTTGTGGCGAATGCTGCCTTCGATCGTGTCGGCATTGTTGGCAAATAGCCCATCGACATGTTCCAAAAAAAACAGTCGCGGACAGTAGACGAACTCGTTCAGCATCCGGGCAGGCAGGGCTTCGGCGTTTTCGTCCGGGTCGAAGTTGGGAGTCAGGTCGGCGTCGTCGGTGGATTGGATCATGGGAGGAAGGCTGTAGGCTGGAGGCTGGAGAAAAAACAGGCTGGAAAGACTGACGTACTTTTCAAACCACCATGCAGGGTGCATCGAGGATTTGATAAGGGAGTCCGAGCGATTCGATCACGCGCTCGCCGCGCCCTTCGCTGGGTCCGAGGTTGACGAACAAGACCTGGTCGTGGGCGTGGTTGATGATTTCGGAAAGCGTGTCGCGCAGTTGCAGCAAATCGCTGGCTGACAGTTGGCATTCGAAGACGCTCAGCTGCAGATGGTCGCCGCAGTTGCGCAGAGTTTTGAAAACTTTTCGCAACCGTTTGGGGTTGGCGATGTCATAGCTGACGATAAAAGTATGTCGCATGCTTCCTCCCGGAAATTTTCGTAACCCGAAACGAAAGCGAGGGACGCGGTTTCGCCCACACAACGATTCGGGTCATTGGCCAAGTGAAAAATCGTGCCGCGACGTTAACAGGCCGGGAGTCCTGCAAGATGTCGCAGCAAGCATTCAGCATAGTTCGACGATATTCGGAATCCAGCGCTTTGTGCGTAGCAAAGTAGCACGGTGGTCCTCTACCGTGATTCGCCCTGTGATTTCCCTCGGTGGAGGACCACCGAGCTACTTTGACATCGCTTTCGCCGCAAACCGAAAACCTGGCGGCAGGCGGGGAGCGATCCACCCCGCCCGCCGCCGGTTTTCATCCAACAGCACGTCTGACCCATTCAAACAAAAAATTGTCAAAGTACAACGGCTTGCCAAAGACAAGCATTTTCAATTTGATTCTTTCCGTCTCAGAAAGTCGAGCGCCAATGGAGATAGGCGGCCAAAAACAAATGCCCATCGGGAAACGGTTCGGAAATTTCGACCGAACCCGCCGGGATGGCGTGCCGTTTCAGTTGATTGGTCATTTGTGGGCCTCCAGTTGCTTGACTTCCACTTGAATGGAGGCGACTCGGTGGCGATAATGGGGGCATGGAAATTCAAGGTGTGGTTCACAATGGCGTTATCGTGTTCGACGGGTCCGTGTCGTTGCCTGAAGGGGCAGTCGTAACGGTCGTGGTTCGTGAATCACCGAGGATTCATGTTTCGGAGAACCCGAAACGGGTCGAGTTCTCTTTGGTCCGGTCGTCTGCTCCCGGGAGCATTCATCTAACCAACGAGCGGATTTATGAACTGATGGACGAAGAAGACATTGAAGGATTGAATCGCGGATAGAGTCTGGAATTGGCATTTCGGCGGGTATTTGGCGGACTACCTCTGAGATTCCTGCTTGCCTTGTTTTCGCTCGCGGCCCATAATGGAGACATGGAAATCGAAGGAATTGTTCAAGACGGTGTTGTTGTTTTGCCGGCCGGTGTAAGCCTGGTTGATGGGACCGTCGTTGTTGTGCGGTGCCCGGAATCGGATGCACCTTCCAAACTTCGCCCAAGGAAACGAGTGCAGTTGCCCTTGGTGTCTCCCAGGAATCCCGACTCGATTCACTTGACCAACGACATGATTGCCGAGTTTCTGAATGACACAGAAATTCCTCGCTGACGTGAACTTCTGGCTTGCGATCGCCATTGGCGCGCACGCGAATCATGCCAGCGCGGCACATTGGTTTTCCAGCCAGGGGGACGACAGCGTTGGCTATTGCCGAATGACCCAGCAGGGGTTTCTGAGATTGCTTACGGATGTCAGGGTTTTCAAAACCGATGCGGTCACCCTTCCGGAAAGCTGGGCAATCTTTGATTCCCTGATGGATGATCCGCGAGTTTACTTCCTTCGATCTGAACCGGCGGGTCTTGATGACCAGTGGAAGGTGTACACACAGCGCCCCAGTTTTTCGCCAAAAGTCTGGAACGACGCTTATTTGGCCGCGTTCGCGAAGACAGGCAATTTTGAACTGGTGACGTTCGACAGGGGATTTGTGCAGTATGAAGGCCTGCGCGTGACGATCTTGTCCTGAAAACGGTGAGTCGAAGTCAATTTGCATTATCTATTGAATTCGACTTCCGTGTCATGGTCAGCCCAGGGCCAATGCGTCGGTGCGACGGTGCAGTTTCCAGCCCGACGAGTTGCCCATGCCCGAACTCCCGCTGTATCGTCCAGTCCGGTAGAAAAAGCGTCCTGATGCAACGTCAAGACATCACCCCCACCCCGCACTTCCCGCCGCATTCCGCAGCCACGCACCGACCTCACTACCGTTCGACATCAAAGTTCAGCCCGCGATTGTTGGTCTTCAGCATGTCTGACGCGATTCCAATAATTCTGCTCCAGTTACGATCCGATCACAGCCCGGAACATTCCGAGTCCGAAATGACTGGCGTAGCCTAACGCAATTGGACCGGTTTGCGGTCTGCCAAAAGTGATCGTAGCGCCCCATGAACTTGCGGAAGGGGGTTGTTGTTTTGAAACGCCACGGCGGATCAAAAATCCTTTTAGCCGTCTCGCTACCATCTCTTCGGAGTTCCAAATTCGTACTTGTTCCGGAGCGTCAAATCCTCGTTGAACTAGTTCTTCGCGTATTTGCCCCTCGGCGGTCTTCTTTCCGCGCTTGTGCAAATACTTCCTCAAGACCAAAGGAGTACATGACTCCCAAACTGTGGATGTCCCGATTACATCCAACTGATTTTTTCGGACGCGAGAATCGCGGCTCAGTTGCTTGAGAACCTGGTTGACATCCCCCATTCCCGCCATGTTGATAGACAGATCGGCGATGCCTTTTGAATAGGCCCAGCGAATCGCCGACAAGCTTGCGAGTGCAGCTTCAGAAAAACCTTCGCGGCACCAAACCAATACATGATCTATTTTGTCTTTGCCGAACAAACTCAACGGCAAGTATTGCGAGTGCTGATGGCCACGCAAAGGCGAGCCCACGTTGTCTTTACCTGTCAGCTCCGGCACGTTGCCGAAGCAAAACTGTTTGGTCGCTTTTTGAACAGCCGTTGCGTGAAGGACTTCCATCAACGGCAGCGACCGCTTCATCAACGGTCGCACTGTCCCGCTTTTCCCGTTTCCATCGACGGCTAGCAGAACACAATCAACGTGCCGCAGTGGTCGAGCGACCGAAAAAGTTGTTAATGGCCTGCGGCTAAAAGCGTTTTCCGGAACGTTGTAAGTTACCCATCGACTGCCCGGCGGCAAAGGCCAACCGTTACTTTGCCATCGATTGGTTTCCCATTGAAGGGAATCCAGCAAGTCGGTCGGCAAATTTGCAGCGGCCTTTTCGGGGATTTTCTTTAATGCTGCCGCCGTCGGCTTCTTGCCTTTCGCGGCTGCTTTTTCGTTCTCGATAGCTGTGAGCTGTTCCTGCGTTCGGGCCAACGCGTCGGATCGCCATGCTTGAAAATCAATTTCGGAATGAGCCGCCAATAGACGAATAGGTCTTCCTTCCGTTGCTGCACTTACGGAACACCAATTCAAATTCCGAGACTCGGTTTCCGTTTCATCTTCCGACAGAACGCCCGCTTCAACCCAGCTCTCCGCACGTCCGAGATAAGTCATTCCTTCAGCCAGTTCCTGCAAACAAGTTCGCTCCTCATCGGTCAAATCGACATCGAATTGAACCAGCATTCGGGCATCATCCGATTCAAACCGCAAAAAGGCATCAAAGACCTTTGCTGTCTTATCCCGTGTTGGCATGTAGTGACGCGTATGGGATTCGGTCGCAACGGGGACGGCATACGACGGAACGACATCGTGCAGTTTTCGAAGCAACGAAAGGGCGGCGTCAGGCGGCGTATCAGGCCAGCCGAGTTTCGTGTAGCCGACCGACAACAGCCCGCGCAGTAAACGCCACGGACTGGGTGGCCACTCGATCCGCCCCTCGTTGACATGAGCATCCCACGGGGTCGCATGATACCGTCTGGCTGGAAACGTAAATGAAAGGGTGATCATCGTTGCCTCAGTTGCTGTAGGTGACCATGGTGACTTCCATCGACTTGCATTTGGCGATAGACGATCTGAGTTCTGCTGAAAGGTCCTTCAAACTTGGCAACTTGAAACCACTGGGGCGGCGCGCTTCAATCGAACCCGGATTGACCACTTCAAGATCACAGGCGGTTCGCAAACGCAAGTTGCCATCGAGCAATTTGCGAATCTTGTAGAGCGCGAGCACGATCAACAAATGCGTGGCGTCATCACCGAGTCCATAGGCGCGGATTTGTTGCAGATCAACGCTGAAGAACGCTTTGATTTGTTCAGCAGTGAATTCTTCACGATGAAACGGCACGTTCCCAAATCCTTTTGCGGTGTCGCCTGAAGGGTCAACGTGATCATTCTTCACGCCACCGGAAGCCGCGACCTGCACCATTTCAGCTTCGATAAAGGACGAGATCGCGCGTGCGATGCGCAACCGACCACCCGCAAGCTCCTTCTTGGCAAGAAACACCCCGTGGAGCAAACTGTTAATGTCATACTTCAGCAATGTGGAAGAAAGTTTCGAACGGTCAATCGGGCCCGTTTCCATGACCGCGAATTCTTCGCGAAGTTTGTTGAAAAAACTCCTGTCTTTGCCTTCGAGAATATAAGGACTGTTGATGCGATGCGATTCTGTGATGGAACTGGAGAGAAAGTTCCCTGATTTGTCGTTGATGGCGATGTAGCTCATGCCCTGCGCTTCCGCGACAGGCGAGTTGCTCCCATCGTCCCAAATCATGGCTTCCAAACGGTTCGCCATGCTTTGGGCACTTTCAACGAGCAAGCAGGCTTTATTGCCCGCTTGGTAAGTGGCCGGACCGAGATCGGGAAATCCGGTGGGTTGAAATCGCTGGCCTTGAACAGGTTTCAGCGGCACTTCCAGCAGGATTCTGGTTTCGTTGTCCAAGGCAGTAAGATTATGGCTCATGGTTTCCTCATTAGGGTTGGAAAAAGTGGGTTAACGGATGGATGTTTTGACGTTTATGTTGGTAGATGATTCAGTTGTCACATTGTCGCCGAACCGCTCCGCCGGTTCGCTTTCGAAAAAACCGACCGGCGGAGCGGTCGGGCGACAATCATTGCAGCTCATTTGACACGGCGACTGACTCTCTGGTCTGGGCTTCCTCGCTGTCGGCGATGATGGTCATCGTCAACCGCGTATAGGTATGAGCGTTCAAGCCAAACGCCATCGCCGAGGCGAGTCGAACTCCCAGCGATGGATCACCGAAGGCGAGCGACATCTTGGGACGAAGCCCGGCGTTTGACAGTTTTCTTGCTGCCAGTTGAAATGCACCGCTTACATCACCCGCGGCCAACCGCTTGAAGACCGTCGCATCACATTGGACTTTATGAACGGTGCCGTTACGCATCCGAATGGTCGTCGTAGGCAACGCAAGTCGTAAAACACCAAACAGCGATTTCGTACCGTCGGAAGTCGCGATTTCAGACGTTGATTTCTCACCGGGCTGTGCATGTGCAAAGTTGATCGCCATTACTGCTCTGGCGATTGCAAGGATTTTTGCGTCGTTCGTTTCGTAGTTGAGAAACGCAGCCACATCTTCCCAGTTCGCTCCCAGATGCGGCTGGTAAAGCTGAAGCGGCACACACTTGAAGCTTGACTTGGGATCGATTGTTGCGCCACGATTCATCGCCAAAAATCGGCGGTGCATGATCTCAATCGCTGCTCGCTGTAAGTCCAGTCCAGCCGCCGATTGATCCAGTCCGACGTTGATCCCACGCTCTCCTTTTTCGAATCGGAAACCGGTAGCATCAAGCGGTAGCCAGTGCGAGCGAATGGACGACCATCGTCGTCGATCGTTGTTCGTTTTCGGGTCAAGCGGACCAAATTGCGCCGCGAGCGATATGCCCAACCGAAAATTGCTTGAATCCTCCGCGATGACAGAAAGCCAACCGGCGGACAGTTTTCCGACGGGCTGAGCGCGATCGGCACTGAACTTTGGAGATTGCAGAAATTGATTTTCCGCTTGCCCCATCGCGATCAGTAGATCAAGAAAGTCTTGGGAGCGACCGAATTGTGCACAGTTAAAGACAGCTTGCTCGCACGACCGATA